>NZ_BCAZ01000051.1:0-40931 GCF_001320205.1 Pseudomonas sp. NBRC 111123 | reverse complement strand
GCGCCGCGCGGGCGGCGCTCGATCTCCCAGGCGCTGCATTTGCCAAGGCGAACACCTCGGCAAGGCAACCTCACCGCATCAGAACCGAACCGTAACCCCCGCATTCACCGAATGGTACCGGGCGTCCGACCCAAACTGCCCCTGATACGACAACCCCACCTCAGTCTGGCGGTTCACCTTCACCGTCGCCCCCAATTCAGTCATCGCCACATCACGCGTCTGGGCAATGCCCTGTACCGCAAAGTCCGGCCCACCGGCAAAGGCCTGCGTACTACTCGGGTCCAGGTCACCATAAGCACGGCGCCACCCCAACGACCCGTAGAACCGGGTGTCATGGTCAGCCACACGGGTGCGGGTTGAAGCACGCATGCCCACGGTCGAGAACCAGGTATCTTGCTGCTCACTGGACACATCCAGCGCCGCAGCCCCGCCTTTCTCATGGAAGCTATCGGCATCGTATTTCACATACGACACCCCCACGAACGGCTCCAGCGCCACCGAGCCCAAGCCGATGCGGTAGGCCGCTTCGCCACTGGCCTGCAGGGTGTTGGCGTCGCGCTTGCCCTTCAGGTGGTCGCTGAACCCGGCAAAGGCCACGTTGCGTTTGCTGTCCAGCTTGTGCCAGGTGTAGCCGACGTCTGCACTCAGGCGCAGGGCATCGAGTTGGGCGCCGGTGTACAGGCCCAGGTGGTAGTTGTCGCTGTGGCCTTTGGCATCGGTGTCGTCGGCATCGAACTTGGTGCGGCTGTAGCCACCGTAGAGGCCGGCGCGCCAGTCGGGGGTGAGGCTGCCGTCGGCGCCAATCAGCACGCCGCCGGTCCGCTGGTGCAAACCGCCGGCGCCGTTGTTGCCGTCCAGCTTTGACCAGTTGCCGAAGGCCTGCGCCCAGGCGCCGCCTTCCAGTTCAGGGGCGGTGGGCATGAAGCTCGATGCACCCAGCGGCATGCGCACGCTGCTGCTGTCGAACAGGGTGCGCAGGCGGGTGCCCAGCACGCCGGAGACCACTTGGCTGTTGGCGATCAGCGCGGTGCCGGTGCTGCCGTGGTGGTCGCCGGCGAGCTGATCGATGGCGTTGCGGGCGCTGTCGGCATCCAGCACCAGCAGGTTGTTGTACAGGCGCAGCGGCTCGCCGCTTTGTTGCAGCTCGCTCAGGGCGCCTGCGGTATTCCACTGGTTCTCGGTCAGCGCCACGGTCTGGAAGATGCCGGGGGTGGCTGGCCCGCCGGTTTCTGGCGGCTGCACCGGGGGTTGTACGGGAGGCTGAACCGGTGGCTGTACCGGGGGTTCAACGGGTGGCTCGACCGGTGGCTGTACCGGGGGTTCAACGGGTGGCTCTACCGGCGGTTGAACCGGGGGTTCCACAGGCGGCTGGACCGGTGGCTGCACCGGGGGCTCTACGGGGGGCTCGACCGGTGGTTCGACAGGCGGCTCTGGGGTGGTGGTCTTCTGCGCGATGGTCAGGTTCAGTTCATTGGCCGTGCGCTGCAGGCTGACGTTGAGGAACGCCGAGTTGGTAAATGCCTGGGCATAGGCGGTGCCGGCCGCAGCGCCGTCCACCACGCCGCCCTGGGCGGCCAGCAGGGTGTAGGTCTGCCCGGTCTGGTAGCTTTGCGCGTCGTTGAGCGTGGTGACATCGACCCGGGTGCCACGCAGGGTCGCGGTGCCGCTGACGTTGACGCGGTCCGAGCCGCCGTCGCCGGCAATGTCGGCGGCGTAACGCGAGCCGGCCGCCATGTCCAGGTCGCCGTTGATCGTCAGGGTACCCAGCGCGCCTTCACCCGGCGAAAGGCTACCGCCCGAGGCAACCTGGGTGCTGCCGACCTGGCCGGTACCGGCCAGCACGCCGCCGTCCAGGACCTGGGCGCGGTTGCTGTAGTTGCCGGTGCTGTCGGTGTGGCCGACGGTGCCGTTGACCACCAGGGTGCCGTTGCCAACGCTCAGGAGCGAGGAGCCGCGTGGGTTGGTCTGGTCGACATCGCCGGCCAGCACCAGGCGCCCGCCACGTACCACCGTGCTGCCGCTCATGCCGGTCAGGTCACCGCTCAGGGTGGTGTTGCCGCTGAAGGCATACACCCGGCCCGCACCGCTGATGCTGTTGCTCACTTGCAGGTCGCTGTCGGTGTGGTTGAACGCCAATGCCCCGCTCCCGGCGCCGAAGCGTATTGCGGTTTGCGGGTCGAGGCGGCCGGCGGCTTGTGCGGCGCCGGCGGTGATTGCGTCGATATCGGTGCGGCTGTCGTCCCTGACCACTGCGCCACCGATGCTCAGGGCGCCGCGTGCGGCCGAGTTGAGGCTGGTCAGCTCGCTGATGTCGATGCCGTCGGTGCTGCTCAGCTCGGCGCCGTTGGCCAGCACCAGGGTAGTGCTGGAGGTGGTGGTGCCCAGGGTCAGCGCGCGGGTGGCCAGGCGCGTGCCTTCGCCAGATACGCTGACCACGGTATTGCGGCTGATGTTGGCCGAACCCAGTTCCATCGAGTCGCTGGTAAGCACCGCGCCATCGCTCAGGCTCAGGTCGTTGCGGTTGCGGAAGCTGCCGGTGTTGTCCCAGCGGGTGTTGGTGCCGGACAGGTCGCTGATCGAGTTGATGGCCACGCGCTCGCTGGCCAGCTGCCCGCCATTTTGCAAGGTAATGCGCGAGTCGTAGAGGAAGGTGCCGCCAGAGGTCACGTTCACGGCATCCACCTTCGAGCCCGGGCCGCTGACCACCAGGTTCGCCCGCGACAGGGCATTGCCGGCATTGCCGTTGTCGCTGAGCTGCAGGTCGCGCACAAACACTTCGCCGCCGTCCTGCACGTTGAGCGTGCCTTGGCCGGCGCCGCCGATGACGATGGTGTTACCCAAAACGGCTGTAGTGCGCGGCACCACCCAGCGGGTGCCTGGGCCCTGGACCGTGACAGTGGCCATGGCCGTGCTGGCTTCGTTGTTGGTGGCCGAGCCACCGATTCGCCCACCTTTGCTGGTCAGTTCGGCGCCGTTGTTGACGGTCAGGGTGGCGGGCACGCCGTTGCCGGGGCGCAGCGATACCGTGCCATCGTAGGCGCGATCGCTGCTGAAAGTGTCCTCGCCGCTGTCGAGGATGTAGTCCGCAGCGTGGGCGTTCGGCAACAGGGCGAGGGTGATCGAGAGTGCGAGCGGGGAGAGTCTGAATAGGGGATTCATGGCGATTCCAGATATTCCATTAGAGGCCACGCAAGTGGCTGCCAGCCCCGAGGGCGCTGGCGTTCCTTGGCTGCAACGGATAGACGCTGGGAGTATCGGGAGGGGGCATCGCGATGAGAATAGTACGCATGTACTAGCGGCTTTCGAAACGTGACGCTGCGCACATAGCGGCCTGCGGTGGTGCAGCCTTGGGTGGAACCATTTTTCAGTCCACGCATTCACAGTTCAGGGAACACGTGTGAGGACTATGCCATGACAGACCAGAAACAGGATCAGCAACAAACCGAGGTGCCGGCTCACTCGACCGAAGAGGAAAAAGCGCGGCTCAAGGACAAGAACAAGGACGGTATTCCGCCAGGCGCTGAGTGATGGATGATGCGGCAGTGGGTTGCCGTAGCTGGGGCCGCTTTGCGGCCCATCGCGGATAAATCCGCTCCTACAGGGGGGACGGTGCGGAAGGCGGGCAGGTCAGCGCTGGTAGGCCTTGCCAAAATGCCGCTCGAGCCGTGCCTGCACCAGCTCCAGCAGGATCGACAACACCCAGTAGATCACCGCGGCCGTGGTCAGCATCTCCAGGTACCGATAGCTCGATCGGCCATACGACTGCGCCAGGAACATCACTTCCCAAACCCCCATCACCGAGATCAGCGACGAGTCCTTGAGCATCGAGATGAACTGGTTGGCCGTAGGCGGAATGATCACCCGCATGGCCTGGGGCAGCACGATGCTGCAGAAGATCTGCACCGGCCGCATGCCCAGCGCCAGGGCCGCTTCGTGCTGGCCGCGGGCCACGCCGAGGATGCCGGCGCGGAAGATCTCGCTCAGGTACGCACCGTAGTTCAACGACAACGCAATGATGCCGGCGCTGATGGCGCCGGGCACCAGGCCCAGCTGCGGCAGCCCCAGGTAGATGAGCAGGATCTGGATCAGCAGCGGGGTGCCGCGGAAGAACGAGGTGTAGAAGCTGGCGATGCCCACCAGCACCGCGCTGTTCGACAGCCGCGCCAGCGCTGCGGCAAAGCCGAACGCTACCGACACCACCATCGAGCACAGGCACAGGAACAGGGTCAGCGCCGCGCCCTGCAAAAAGCCGTTGGGCCCGAGCTTGAAGCCGGCGAGGTTGGGGAATTTCTCCACGATGATCGCGAACTTCAAATCGAAGCTGAGGAAGAACGCCACGAACAGGGCGAACAGCGCCAGCCAGGTCAGGTACAGCCGGGTGCGAAAGCCGAACAGGCGTGCGCCCGTGGCGCGGGCCACGGGTTTGGGGGCAGGGGGGAAGGTGCTCATTTGCTGATGTCGGCGCCGATCCATTTCTGCGAGATCTGCGCCAGCGAGCCGTCAGCCTTCAGCTCGGCGAACACCTGGCGCACCTTGGCGTCCCACTCGGGGTCGCCTTTTTCGATGGCTACCGAGTTGGGTTCTTCATACAGCGGGGCGCCGGCCAGCTTGAAGCGGTTGTCCTGGTCCAGGCGCGGCTTGGCGGTCACCAGGTTGGTGAGGATGGCGTCCAGGCGCACGCCGGCGCCCAGGCCCAGGTCCTGGAAGGCGACGTTGTCGGTGTCGTAGGGGGCGATCTGCACGGCCTCGAACGGGTAGTCGATATGGCGGTCTTCGGCGCCTTCGATCACCAGGTTCTTGTTCAGGTAGCTCTCGTAGCTGGAGGCGGCGGTCAGGCCGACCTTGCGACCGTCCAGGTCCTTGGCGCCGTGGATGCGCTCATCCTTGGCGTTGACCACGATGACGGCAGGCGAGGCGTAGTACTCCACCGGGAAGGCGAACACTTCGGCGCGGGCCTTGCTCGGGGTCATCGAGCAGATGCAGATGTCGTAGCGGCCGCTCCAGCGGCCGGCGGCGATCACGTCCCAGGACGGTGTTTCCAGGCGCAGCTTGACGCCAAGCTTCTTCGCCACCGCCTTGGCCACGTCCACATCGAAGCCGTCGAGCTGGTTCTGCTCGTTGAGGAACGAGAACGGTGGGTAGCTTTCCATCAGCACGTTTACCAGTTCCTTGTTCGACTCGACGCGCTCAAGGGTGGTGCCGGCAAAGGTTTGAGTAGCAGTAGCGAGTAACAGAAGGCTCGCGCCGAACAGGGCTGGGATGCGCATGTAAATACCTGAAGTGTTGGCAAAACGGGACAGGAGGTATTAAATAGTTATAAATAAACCAAACATAATGAATTTTATTCATAAACACCTTTAGGAACGTTATATGACACAGCGAGCGTTGGTGGTTCTGGACGGTGGCATGGGGCGGGAATTGCAGCGCAGCGGTGCGCCGTTTCGCCAGCCCGAGTGGTCGGCGCTGGCCCTGAGCGAGGCCCCCGAGGCGGTAGTCGGCGTGCATGCGGCGTTCATCGCTGCCGGTGCACAGGTGATCACCAGCAACAGCTATGCGGTGGTGCCGTTCCATATCGGTGAAGCGCGTTTCGCCCGGGAGGGCCTGCAGCTGGCCACGGTGGCGGGGCAACTGGCACGTCAGGCGGCCGATGCCAGTGCGCAACCTGTGCAGGTGGCGGGCTCGTTGCCACCGTTGTTCGGCTCCTACCGGCCGGACCTGTTCCAGCCGCAGCGGGTGACTGAGGTGCTGACGCCGCTGCTGCAGGGGCTGGCGCCCCATGTGGACCTGTGGCTGGCGGAAACCCAGAGCTCGATTGCCGAAGTGCGGGCCATTCACAGCCATCTGCCAGCGGACGGCAAGCCGTTCTGGGTGTCGTTCACCTTGCAGGACGAAGACGTCGACAGCGTGCCGCGCCTGCGTTCGGGTGAGCCGGTGGCCGATGCCATCGCTGCGGTGGCCGACCTCGGGGTGGTGGCGGTGCTGTTCAACTGCAGCCAGCCTGAAGTCATCGGCGCGGCGCTGGATGTGGCGCGCGCGGTGATCGAGGCCCGCCAGGCGGATATCGCCATCGGTGCCTACGCCAATGCCTTCCCGCCGCAATCGAAAGAAGCGACCGCCAACGATGGCTTGAGCGAGCTGCGCGAAGACCTCGACCCGCCAGGCTACCTGGTATGGGCCCGCGACTGGCGTGCGCGTGGGGCGAGCCTGATCGGTGGCTGCTGTGGCATCGGCCCGGAGCACATCGCCGAGATCAAGCGCAACTTGTGAGCAACTAGCCCGAATAGCGGTCTATAGTTTTGCTAACGTCATCTGCCAAGGATGCCCAGAAGTGGCCCGATCATCCGTTGTCACCGCCGTGATCACCGCGCTAGCCATCGCCTTCGCCTCAGGCCCGACCCTGGCCGACCCTGGTAATGGCAAAGGCCAGGGGCAAGGCCATGGCAATGCTGGCGGCCACAAGCAGGGCGGCGGCAATAACGACTGGCACAATGGGCCCTCCATCGACCGTGGCGATGTGCTGGGCATTCTCGGCGGCCATCGCAGCTACTGGAGCCCGAGCCCTGCATTGCCACCCGGCATTCAGAAGAACCTGGCGCGTGGCAAGCCACTGCCGCCAGGTATTGCCAAGAAGCTCGATGGTCGCCTGCTCGGGCAGTTGCCTCACTATGACGGTTATGAGTGGATGCAGGCGGGCGCAGACCTGATCCTCGTCGCGGTGGCCACCGGCATCATCTATGAAGTGCTCAACGGCGCGTTCGACTAAGGACCTGAATTAATTTTTGTCCGGCTGGTCAGGTATTGAGCCCTTCCTCCGCCTTCGAGGTGCTCATGCCTGTGTATACCGTTAGCTACCGCCACAATGGCCAGCCGTCCACTCACACCTTTGAACTGAAGCAGCTTCGGCTGGCCACGCACGAGGTGGCCATGCACCTGATGCTGCTGCACTTCGGCGATGGCGAGAACAGCCTGGTCATGCCCCCTGCCGATGCCAGCCCTGAGCAGATACTGGCCCAGGCACAGGTTCTGGGGCTTTCGGATATACACGTCGCTTGACCGCTGCCGCTGACAGGGCCCGCCCGCCTGATCAGAACACCGACCAGCCAATGCGCGAAATGCTGGGCCTGTGCCTGTTCATCAGTGGCTTGCTGATCCTGGCGATCCCCGCTGGCATGCTGACGCGCTCGGGCGCCGAGCCGCGCAAGCCACTGGAGCTCAAAGCAGCTTGAGTGGCACCCCTCACAAGGTCGTGGACCTGCCCATGCGGTCCAGCTCGAACACCTTGCTGCGTTGCAGGCACTCGCGCAGGTAGCGCGCCGCCGGCCCAGGCTGGCGCTTGCGGTGCCACAGCAGGTCTACCCCCACCAGCCAGTCGGTGTGGGGGTAGGCCTCCAGCTGCAGCTCCACCAGTTGCCCGCTTGCCAACGCGTGCTGCACCAGCTGGCGCGGCAGCGTCGCCCAGCCAAGCCCCCCGCGCACCATCTCCACCAGCGCCAGGTAACTCTCCGCCCGCCACAGCTGGCCGGCGCGCAGGTATTCGCTGCTGGGCAGCTTGTCGGCATGGGCGAAAAAGGCCAGCCGGCGATGGGCGTTGAGGTCGGCAAAGCTCACCGGGCACTGCCCGGCCAGGGGGAACTGCGGGTGGCAGACGTGGGTCATGATCAGCTTGCCCAGCTGCTGGAAGGCAAGCTCTGGCGGGTAGTGGGGCTGGGCAAAGCTCACCCCAAGGTCGGCCTCGCCTGTCAGGATCATCTCGCTGACATCGCCGTGCAGCGGGTGGCGGATCAGCAGGTCGACGAAAGGAAACGCCGCGTCAAAGTCTTTGAACGGCGGTATCAGCGGGCCATAAGGCACCTCGATCGCCAAGGTCAGCGCGGCTTCCACCTGGCCCGCCAGGCTGTCGGCGCTGCCCTCCAGGGCATAGCAGCGCTCAAGAATGCCCTCGGCGCGCAGCAACAGCTTGTGTCCGGCGGCGGTGAGGGCGGGGATACGGCTGGTGCGGTCGAACAGCTGCACACCCAGGTCGGTTTCCAGGTTGCTGATGGCCGCGCTGACCGTCGACTGGGTACGCCCCAGCCGCCGCGCAGCGGCAGAGAACGAGCCGGCCTGCACGGCGCTGACGAACACCTGCAACTGATCCAGAGAAAAGCGCATGGCCTGATCCTTTCTACGCGTCGATCCATCGATAGTAACGATGGTTAATCATTTGCTCCATCGCTGATTTCGCAGGATTCTCCACGTCGACATCGCGGCAGCTGCCCCTGCTTCCCTGCGCTGAATGTCACTCCGGGCGCCTTCAACAATAAAAAGAGCCGCACATGAGGAGAGTCACGACATGAGCCAACCTGTTATCCACCCCGTGGATGAAGTACTGCCTGCGCGGCAGCTGTTCACCTTCGGCCTGCAGCATGTGCTGGTGATGTACGCCGGTGCCGTTGCCGTGCCACTGATCCTGGGTAGCGCCCTGGGCCTGACCCAGGCCCAGGTGGTCACGCTGATCAATGCCAACCTGCTCACATCGGGGGTTGCCACCTTGCTGCAAACCCTCGGGCTGTGGCGCTTCGGTGCCCGCTTGCCGCTGATCCAGGGCTGCTCGTTCATTGCCTTGGCGCCGATGATCATGATCGGCAAGGAATTCGGGCTACCTCACGTGTTCGGTGCAGTGATCGCAGCCGGTGCGCTCACCGTTGCCATCGCGCCGCTGTTCAGCCGCCTGCTGCGGTTTTTCCCGCCGGTGGTGATCGGCAGCCTGATCACCGTCATCGGCATTTCGCTGATGCCGGCTGCGGCCATCTGGCTCGGGGGAGGGCAGCCAGGCACTGCGGACTTCGGCAAACCGGCCAACCTGATGCTGGGCGTGGCCACGGTGGCGATGACGCTGGTGATTCACGCACGGTTTCGTGGATTTATCGGCAACCTCAGCGTGCTCCTGGGGCTGATCGCCGGCAGCGTGGTGGCCGTGGCCTGTGGCATGGCCGACTTCAGCCGGGTGGCCGATGCCACGTGGTTCGAGCTCAGCGCGCCAATGGCCTTCGGCGCCCCGCAGTTCGCCTTCACCCCCGTGCTGATCATGCTGTTGGCGATGCTGGTGATCATGGCTGAAACCACCGGCAACTGCCTGGCCATCGGCAAGCTGACCGGCAAGCCCACCGACCAGCGCACCTTGGGCAACGCGTTTCGCGCCGATGGCCTGTCGACCATGCTCGGCGGCCTGTTCAATAGCTTTCCGTACAACGCATTCACGCAAAACACCGGCCTGATCGCGCTTTCCGGGGTCAAGAGCCGCTTCGTGGTCGCGGCAGCGGGCGCCATCATGGTGCTGATGGGGTTGTTTCCCAAGTTGGGTGCGCTGATCGCCAGCGTGCCGACGCCTGTGCTCGGTGGCTGCGCCATCGTGATGTTCGGCATGACCACGGTGGCCGGCATCCAGGAACTGGCCCGCGTACGTTTCGAGGGCACCCGCAACGGCCTGGTCGTGGCGGTGTCGGTCAGCCTCGGTGTGTTGCCGATGTCGATGCCGGCGCTGTTCGAGCATGTCAGTGGCCCGCTGAAGCTGGTGCTGGAAAGCGGGATCTTCCTTGCCGCTGTCAGCGCCATCCTGCTCAACCTGCTGCTCAACCGTGAAGCCGAACCCGGCAGCCAGGACGCCGTCGATACCAGCCTGGCCAAGTGAACCTGCATTCTCACGCGCGCCAGCTGGCGCGCTTTCAAACGCCGTTCAAGGAGTAACAGCCATGACCTTCACCCGCTCCGGCGCTGACCTGTCCGAGATGGACCTGGCCCTGCTGCGCGAGTCGATCCGCCTGTCCGAGCAGTCGCGCAACGACGGCCGCCACCCGTTCGCCGCCCTCGTCGCCGATGCCCAGGGCCAGATCATCGCCAGTGCCGGCAACAACTCCATGCCCCCGGAGGGCGACCCGACCCAGCATGCCGAACTGGTCGCGGCGGCGCGCGCCGCCAAGCTGCTGACCCCGGAGCAACTGGCAGGCTGCACCCTGTACACCAGCGCCGAGCCCTGCTGCATGTGCGCGGGTGCGGTGTACTGGACCGGTATTGGCCGGGTGGTGTATGCGTTGTCGGAACACGCGCTGCTCGGGCTGACCGGTGCGCACCCGGAAAACCCCACCTTCTCGCTGCCGTGCCGCGAGGTGTTTGCGCGCGGTCAGCGCGCCGTGCAGGTTCATGGTCCGGTGCTTGAAGAAGAGGCCGCAGCTGCGCACCAGGGGTTCTGGGCATGAACGGTGGCGTCTCCGTGCATGTTGTGGACATCGCCAGCGGGCGTGCCGCGCAAGGGCTGCGCCTGAGCATCGCGTTGCCGGGCGGCGCGCCGATCGCGCAGGGTGTCATCGATGCGCGCGGGCAGTGGGCGGGGCTGGCCGATATGAACGCGCTGTTCGGGGTGGGCGTCTATGAAGTGCGTCTGCAGGTGGCGCAATTCTAACGCCAGTTGGGTACGCCGTTGCCAGACATTCCGTTTATCGACGAGCTGGTGTACCGCTTCGGTATTGGCGATGCACAGGCGCACTATCACCTGCCGTTCAAGATCACCGCCTGGGGCGTCAGTTGCTTCCGGGGTGGCGCTTGAACGGGCGCGTGGTCATGCCATTTCAGTAAAAACAGCAGCGATTTGTCCTCTTTCTGCTGCTCGCTGGCGCTGCATGGCTTATCCTTGCGCCACGCAATCAACGTAGAAGCAGTGAATTAACGATGGGTTTTGAACAACTAGCTGAGTTACGTGACCGCCTGCGGTCTGAAAAAGAGCAGCAGACAAAGGCCGAGAATCCGCCGCGCCCCGCCAAGCGCAAGCCCGCGCCACAGGCAAAGGCGCGTGAGGTGGACCCGGCGGTGGAAGCGATCTGGCCATTGCAGAAGCATTTCCCCTTGGCGTTCCCTGTAAACCCGGCCCCCAAGGTGCCGCTCAAAGAGGGCATCTTCAAGGATGCCGAGCAACACCTGGAACTGCTCGGCATCACCAGCGAACAGCTCAAGCTGGGCATCTCGACCTGGTGCCGCGGCAACCGGTACTGGGCCTGCATGGTAGAGAACGCGCCGCGCCTGGACTTGAACGGTCAGCCCGCTGGCATCGTCACCGCCGGCCAGGCGCTGTATGCCAAGCAGCAAGCTTCGCGGCAGCGCGGCAAAGACCGTAAAAACCGTGCCAAGCCCAAAGCGGCTGCGCCAGCGCCGGTCGCCGATAGCGCGGCGGAACAGGCTGCGGACTAAGCCCAGCCCTGCTCGGCCCCGCGCCTTGCAGTTTGCGAGCGCTTGGGCCGTGGCGCGCAGAACGACAGGGCAGGGTGCTCAACCTTGCCCCGTCCTGCCAACTGAGCAGCGCCACCCTGCCTGGCTCACTCAGGCCAAGCACTCGCATTCGCCTGAAATGATCATCGGGTCAGAACATCGACAGCAGCCCAATCACTGCCACAGCGGCCTGCGCCACGATCGTCACCAGCAACCATTTCGGCCACCTGCGGATAAACCAGTAAACCGTGGGTGATGTTCCTGCGGGCGTTAGTTGCCAACGCCCCACAGCGCTCAGTCGACCTGAGACCGAATGCTGAATGGTTTGTACCAGGGTGCTGCGCAATCGACGTGAACATGCGCCTGCTTTTCCGGAAAAAACGGTGTATCAAGCGTGCCCAGCGCTATCGAAATCCAGTCGGCAAACTCACCTTCAGAGCGTGACCAGAACAAGGTCGAGCCACACGCCACGCAGAACTCGCGCACTGCCGTCGGTGAAGAGGCGTAGGCCTTGATACTGTTGGCGCCGCGAAGTACACGCAGCGTGTTGCGCGGGACGCTGCCATAGGAAGCAAATGCGGCTCCATGGCCTTTGCGGCACTGGCTGCAATAGCAATGACTGACTGCCTGTGGCGGGGTAAGTAGCTCGAAACCGACTGCTGCGCATAAGCAGCTTCCTTGGTAGGCGTCTGTCATGGGTGCGTCCGTGCAGGTGGGAAGCGCCAGCGTAACCGGCCCGGTAGTATCGGTCGACTGCCTGAGTCCGCGAATAGGTAAGGAGAGCGTGATGCATCCAAACAAATCATGCCCAGTGGTGCTTTCGAATACGACGCCAGCGAAGCTGCTGCTGTTTCGGCATCCCCTTGCAGGCACGCAATTGGTGAAGGGCACCATCGAGCACGGCGAGACGCCGGGTGAGGCGGCGTTGCGTGAGCTGGAAGAGGAATCCGGTATCAGGGGGGCCGCCATCGAGCGCGACCTGGGGTGCTGGGTCGCCGGGCATCTGGGGCAAGTGTGGTCGTTTCACCTGTGCCGAACTCACCAAGCGTTGCCCCAGCGGTGGGCGCATCAGACGCTGGATGACCACGGCCACGTGTTCGAGTTTTTCTGGGCTTCGCTCGAAGATCTCCCTTATGCGGACTGCCACCCCGTCTTTCAGCGGGCACTGGATTACTTGCGCGAAGTACTGAAGATACCCGGTCATTGGGCAGATGGGGCATCAGAAATCTGAAGTACTGACTTGCTCGTTCTTACTGGCCGGCGCGGATCCTGTGGGAGCGGGTTTACCCGCGAAGCAGGCAACGCGGAGGATGGCACGGGCTTCGCCCGTGTTCGCGGGTAAACCCGCTCCCACAAAGTTCTCCTCTGGCCCCAATGGTTCACTTCTAGCCCCAATGGTTCACTTCTAGCCCCAATGGTTCACTTCTTGCCCCAATGGTTCACCTCTGGCCCCAATGGCGGTGTCAAACAGCGCCCTTGGCCTGCTGCTCCAGGTGCACCTGCAATGTCGGGTCGATCTGCAGCGCACTGGCCAGCTCGTCAAGGTAGGCCCGCTCTGCATCCTGCTGGTCATCCACCAGCATCACGCTGGCCAGGTACATTTCCGCGGCCATGGCCGGGTCCTTGGCCGACCGCGCGACCTCGCCAGCATCGAGCGGCTTGCTGACTTCTTCATCCAGCCATTGCTGCAGTTGCGGGTCGTTGGTCTGCCGTTTGATCTGCGCGTAGATCAACTGTTCTTCCTGCTCGTCGATACGACCATCAGCCTTGGCGGCGGCAATCAGCGCACGCAGGATCGCGTGGCTATGATCTTCCGCCTCGGGCCCGGACAATTGATCGACAGTGCGCACCGCCTGTTGCGGCGCTGCCGCCTGGCTACGTTGCCAGCTCTGGTAGGCCTGGAACGCCATCATGCCCAACGACGCCAGGGTAGCGTAATTGATACCACCTGCCGGGCGCCCCTGCGCAGCGCCGCCAGCGCTACTGCCACCCAACAGGCCGCCCAGCAGACCACCCAGGCCGTTGCCACCTCCAGCTGAGCTTGCGCCGCCAAGCAGCCCGCCCAGCAAGCCACCAAGGCCGCCTTGCGAGGAAAGGCCGCCGCTGCCTTGTTGCGTTTGCGAACCCTGGCCGGCCCGGAGTAATTGTTCGAGCAAATCACGGGTGTTCATGGCTCTGCCCTCGATCGGTAGCGGTTGCCCAGACAAGCAACGATAGCCCCCTCAAGCCGAACCGCCATGACCGTCTGGCTGCTGCTCAGAACACCGACCACCCAATCCGTGAACTCAGCAATTCGAGCGCTGCCATCCCCGCCAGGGAGTTGCCCGCCGCATTCAGCTCCGGCGACCACACGCACACGGTGAATTGCCCCGGCACGATCGCCACGATCCCGCCGCCCACGCCACTCTTGCCTGGCAAGCCCACGCGGTAGGCGAAGTTCCCCGCTTCGTCATACAGCCCGCTGGTGGCCATGATCGAATTCACCTGCTGGGTCTGGCGCCGGCTGAGGATTTGCTCGCCGCTGTGCTTGCAGAACCCGTCGTTAGCCAGAAAACAGAAGGCCCGGGCCAGGTCCAGGCAGCTCATCTGGAGCGCGCAGTAACTGAAGTAGCTGCGCAACACCGTCTCGACCTCGTTATGGAAGTTGCCAAAAGACTGCATCAGGTAAGCCATGGCCGCATTGCGCGCGCGGAACTGGTATTCCGAATCCGCAACGCGGGCATCGATGGCAATGTGCGGGTTGCCCGACAGCCGCCGCACGAAATCGCGCATCGACAGGGTGGGGGCGGCGAAGCGCGACTGGTTGATGTCGCAGATCACCAGCGCGCCCGCATTGATAAAAGGATTGCGCGGGCGGCCGCGCTCGAACTCCAGCTGTACCAGCGAATTGAACGGCTGGCCCGAGGGCTCATGCCCAAGCCGTTCCCAGATGGCTTCACCGGAGTGGCCGATCGCCTGGACCAGGCTGAACACCTTGGAAATACTCTGCACCGAGAACGGTACCTGGGCGTCGCCTGCGCAATGGTAACTGCCATCGTTGCCATACACGGCGATGCCCAGCTGCTGCGCCGGCACGTCGGCCAGCGCAGGAATGTAGTCAGCCACTTTGCCCTTGCCGATCAAGGGGCGCACTTCGTCGAGAATCTCGTTCAACAGCGTTTGCATGGAAGGCCCTGTCCTCACTCCCCCAGGCGACGGCAGGGGGTAGCGTTTCAGACGCAGGCTCAGCCGGAGAGATCACACTTTCGCACCAACATGGCGCAGTCGATCATTCGGCTCAGATCTGCACACATCTTCTGATTGGCACGGGTCTGTGGGAGCGGGCTTGTCGGATCGCCGCACCGCCGCGAACACCGGCAAAGCCGGTGCCATCCGCCGCGTAGCCTGCTTCGCGGGCAAGCCCGCTCCCACAGGAACATCACCCGCTTTCAGCGCTACAGGGCGTATTTCTTGGCCCCGGCAACACAGATGACAGCCCCCAGCGTCACCACCAGCATCATCCAGCTGACCTGCTCGTGCAGCAGCAGCGCGGCCAGCCCAAGCCCCATGAACGGCTGGAAGAGTTGCAGTTGGCCAACCGCCGCAATGCCACCCTGGACCAGCCCCCGGTACCAGAACACAAACCCGATCAGCATGCTGAACAGTGAAACGTAGCCAAGGCTGAACCACGCAGGGGCGCTGACCTTGGCGAAGGCATCTGGCGCCGGAAGATGAGTGACGGTCAGTAGCAGCATCAGCGGCAACGCCACCAGCAACGCCCAGCTGATCACCTGCCAACCCCCCAATGTCCGCGACAGACGCGCCCCTTCCGCATAACCCAAGCCACAGACGACTACCGCTGCCATCATCAGCAGATCGCCCACCGCCGACGCCTCGCCGCCATTGATCAATGCATAGCCCGCGACGATTCCGGCACCCATCAACGAGAACAACCAGAACAGTGGCCGGGGCCGCTCGCCGCCCCGCAGCACGGCAAACCCAGCGGTACACAGTGGCAGCAGCCCGACAAAGACAATGGAATGAGCGGAAGTGACG
Source organism: Pseudomonas sp. NBRC 111123 (assembly GCF_001320205.1). Classification (NCBI taxonomy): domain Bacteria; kingdom Pseudomonadati; phylum Pseudomonadota; class Gammaproteobacteria; order Pseudomonadales; family Pseudomonadaceae; genus Pseudomonas; species Pseudomonas sp. NBRC 111123. The sequence continues at coordinate 25,658 of NZ_BCAZ01000051.1, read as the reverse complement.
TGCTGCAGGGCCAGCGCTGTCAGCAATGGGAAACCGATAACGACGCCCGCCGCTGTTATGGCCAATGACCACAAGTCACTACGTTTGGGGCGAGGCTGGCGTAGCACGAGCAGGAACAGCGCACCCAGCAGGGCGGCAATCGTTGCCCTGGCACAGGTCAGAAACGTAGGTTCAAAGGCTGTTACTGCCACACGGGTGGCCGGCAACGAGCCCGCGAAGATAGCGACGCCAATGAAGCCGTTGATCCACCCGCTTGTTGATTTTTCCATCGCCCAGTCCTCGAAAAGTCCGGGTTCAGTACATCACTGACGGGTTCACCAAGGCCATGTACAATCCAACACAGTTTGGCCGAACTGTTATGCACAGTAACCCAGCACAGTTGAGGGCGCGATGAAACGCAGTGCAACGCTGATCCGCACCGTAATGAGTGAAGTCCAGTCCAGGATTACCTCCCGAACCTACACGCCAGGAGCAAGAATTCCTTCGGTCCGGGCAATGGCGCAGACCATGCAGGTATCGGTTTCCACCGTCCTCGAAGCTTATGAACGGTTGATGGCAGAGGGTGTACTCAGTTCACGCCGTGGCTCCGGTTATTACGTGGCCGGGCCCGTGGCGCCACTGGCACTGACCGAACTCGGCCCCAGGCTCGATCGTGAAGTCGACCCATTGTGGATCTCGCGCCAGTCCCTTGAAACGCCCAGCGATGCGCTGAAACCTGGGTGTGGGTGGCTACCTGCATCCTGGATGTACGAAGCCGGCATGCGTAAGGCGCTGCGCGTCGCTGCCCGTTCCGACACCTTGGAACTGACGGAGTACGCTTCACCCCTTGGGCATCCGCCGCTCAGGCAGTTCCTGTCGCGACGGTTGGCGGGCATCGGGGTCGATGCAGCTCCAGAGCAGATCATGCTCACCGATTCCGGCACCCACGCCATCGACCTGATTTGCCGGTTTCTGCTGGAGCCGGGAGACACCGTCCTGGTCGACGACCCCTGTTACTTCAACTTTCACGCAATCCTGAAAGCACACCGGGTGAACATTGTGGGCGTACCCTACACGCAGACGGGCCCAGATATCGAGGCGTTCGGCGCTGCCCTGCTCAAGCATTCCCCCAGGTTGTACATGACCAATTCCGGCATCCACAACCCGACCGGTGCCACCCTGTCTCCGGTCACGGCGCACAGGCTGCTGAAGCTGGCCGACAGCTCCGACCTGGTGATCGTAGAGGACGACATCTTCGCGGATTTCGAGAACACGCCCGCGCCCAGGCTGTCTGCCTTCGATGGCCTCTCCCGCGTCATCCAGATAGGCAGCTTTTCCAAGACCATCTCCGCGTCGATACGGTGTGGCTACATCGCCGCGCGGCGTGAATGGATCGAGAGCCTGGTCGACCTGAAGATTGCGACCACATTCGGGGCTGGGCGCTTGGCTGCGGATATCATCCATCAAGCCATCACTGATAGCGGGTACCGAAAGCACCTGGAGAGTGTTCGCCTGCGGTTGGCCGAGGCAATGGACAGTACGGTAGCGAAGCTTCAAGCCATTGGTATCAAGCCCTGGAGGATTCCCCAGGCAGGTATGTACCTCTGGTGCCAACTCCCTCAAGGCAAGGATGCAGCCACGCTGGCCAGAGCCTGCCTGACTGAAGGTGTGTTGCTGGCGCCCGGCAATGCGTTCAGCCAGTCCATGACGGCGGGGGATTTCCTGCGTTTCAACGTTGCCCAATCGAGCGACGGCAAAATTTACGAAGTGTTGAAACGGGCGCTGAGTGCTGAGTCGCGAGTTCAATCCGCACCGCCAGTGTGATGGCATCACTGGCATCTGTCGGCCTACAACGTGCGCAGCATCTCCCAGAACGATGCCCCCACCCCCATGATGCTTTCCCCGGCAATCAACCCTGCCGCCGCAGTGATCGCAAACCGCTCGGTAACGCTCGGCCACCGGCAACTGACCAGCCAGGTCACCACCGCCCCCAGCCCCATCATCAGGCTGATCGACGCCGGCAGGATGAACGCCAACCCCAGCGCTGCCGTACTCGGCAACCAGCGCGCCGCGCGCTGCGGCAGCAGGCTGTCCAGCGCGCCCAGCAGCACGCCAACCCCGCTGCCGGCCACAATCGCCCAGCGCAACGCCAGCGGCAGCGCCCCCAACCCTTGGGTCAATGTCTGCGCCACCGCCTTCCAGGTCGCTGCGGCCGGTGCCGGCCACTGCTCGGTGAGCAGCAAGGCCTGCGGGTCGGGAATCAGCACCCGATACACCAGCACCCCGACCACGCTGCCGATGAAGATCCCGATGCATTGCGCAATCAGCTGCTTGTGTGCCGTCGCACCGATCGCCAGGCCTACCTTGAAGTCGTTCATCAGGTCGGTGGACTGCCCGGCCGCGCCACCGGCCGTGTTGGCGCTCATCAGGTTGATCGCCACTTGCCCCGGCGCAATCAGGCCGAAGCTGAGCTGCGACAGCTTGCCGATGGCACCAATCGGTGCGATGCCGGTGGCGCCGACCACGCGTGCGGCGACCACGGCAAGGCACACTGCCAAAGGAATGCTCAGCAGCGCCATCCACCCGTCGATCCCGAACAACAGGGCTTGCAGGGTCACGATCAGCACGATGGACAACAGCAGCCCCGACGCAGGCCATGGGGTGAATCGCACCCTGGCGCGCGGCACGCGCAGGTTGGCGGGGGAGCGCCGGGGTACCTGGAAAAGTCGAACTATCAACGAAGTCAGGGTCGCACACACCATCAGGCTTACACCCGGCCACAACAGCCATTCCACCAGTGCGGCGAACTGTGGGCCGCTGGCGTCCGGGGCAAGCACCACCAGGGCATGTTCGATCAACCACGGCGCCAGCCCGCCCCAGGCCAACGCGGCGCCGATCAGCAGCGTCAGGCCTACACGTATGCCGATGATGCTGCCGAAGCCGATCAGCATCAGCGAAGGGTCGAGCGTGAAGGTCAGGCGCTCAAGAGCAGGTGTGGGCGCCCAGCGCGGTATCGCCCAGACGAAGCCGTCGATCCACTTCACCAGCCCGGACAACAGCGCGGCGCTGCACAGCACCTTGATCCGCGCCATGGCTTCGCGCCCGTGGTTATAGATTTGCTGCAGTGTTTCCAGGGTCGCCATGCCCTCGGGGAATTTCAGGCCATGGTCGTTGAGCAGGGCAGGGCGCAGATACCAGGCGATCCAGATGCCCAGAAAACTTACCGAGAACACCCAGGCCATCATCGGCACCGGGTCCAGTTGGTGACCGGTAAGCAGGGTATAGGCGGGAATCGGCGCGACCAGCCCGCCAGAGACGATGGAGGCGGCGGCCGAGGCCACGGTCTGGTTGATGTTGCTTTCGTGCAATGTCCACGCAGGCCGGTTTTCCCTGCGCCCCGCGAGCCCTTGCCACAGGGCGAAACCGATCAGCAAGGCAATGATCGACATGTTGAAGGACCAGCCGATCTTCAGCCCCGCATACACATTCGACGGCGTGAGCAAGATGCCCAACAGCGCCCCAGTGAGCACCGCCCGCAGGCTCAGTTCACGTTCTACGCGCATCGCGGGGAGGGTGGTGACGGGTGCATGGGGCATGGCAATCCTTTGTCGAAGTCGCAAGCGTGCTCTGCACAACTGAGCCGCGAACGCCACGAAGGTTCATTGCTGCTCATGCACCCTCACCGTCAACGGCCCTTCGCGACTGCAGGCGTTGACTCAACGCGCCATGACATAGGAGCCAGGTGCGGGGCACAGGGGCGGGTACTTGCGCGAACCGGGTTTCTTCGGTGCAGCCCGGCTGTCGCCCGAACGCTGGCCGATCCATTCGCGCCAGTGCGGCCACCAACTACCTTGCTGGCGATCCCCGGCGCTCTGCAGCCAGGTTTCCGGGGCCTCGACGTCGGCCGGTGCGGCGTAGAAGAACGATTTCGGGTTACCCGGCGGGTTTACCAGGCTCTGCAAGTGGCCGGCGTTGGACAGCACGTAGGTGGTGTCTGCGCCAAACAGCCGGGCAGTGCGGTAGCAGCCCTGCCAGGGGGTGATGTGGTCGGTGGTACCGCCAATCACATAGGCGCCCACCTGCACCTGGGTCATGTCGATCGACTCGCCGGCAATCTGCAGGGTACCCGGGTGGGTGTAGGGGTTCTGCTGGATCAGGTCGAGGTAGTCAGCGTGCAGCTGGGCCGGTAGCCGCGTGGTGTCGTTGTTCCAGGCCAGGATGTCGAAAGCCGGCGGTTTGTTGCCCAGCAGGTAGTTGTTGACCCAGTAGCTCCAGATCAGGTCGTTCGGGCGCATCCAGGCGAACATGCGCGCCATGTCCTGGCCGCTCAGCACACCTTTGCGCCGCGAGCAGGCTTTGGCCGCGCGCAGGGCCGAAGGGGTGTTGAACAGCCCCAGGGTGGTGTCGCCCAACGCCGAGGGCATGTCGAGCACGCACACCGCCCAGCTGGTATTGGCCACCTTGTGGCCCTCGCCACGCGCCGCCAGCCAGCCCAGGTAGGCGGCCAGGGTGATACCGCCCGAGCAGGAGCCCCACATGTTCACATCCGGGCTGCGGGTGATGCTGCGCGCCACGTCCACCGCCTGGTCCAGGCACAGCGCGTAATCGGCCAGGCCCCAGTCGCGATGCTCGCGGGTGGGGTTGCGCCAACTGATGACAAACAGGGTTACCCCGCTGTCCTGAATCCACTTGATCAGGCTTTTTTCCGGCGACAGGTCGATGGCGTAGTACTTGTTGATTTGCGGTGGCGACATCACCAGTGGCCTGGCATGGACATTTGCGGTGGTGGCGGCGAACTGCAGCAGCTCGAACATCTCGTTGCGAAACACCACTTCGCCCTTGGCCGTGGCGATGTTTTCCCCAACCTTGAACGGTGTGCTGTCGACCTGCCTCGGCAGGCCGCGGTTATGCAGGATGTCCTGGCCGAACTGGCCGATGCCCTTAGCCAGGCTCATGCCACCAGTGTCCACCAGCTTGCGCAGCGCCGCCGGGTTGGTCAGCGGTGAGTTGCTGGGGGCCAGGGCATCGGCCAGCAGTGCCGCAATGAACCGGGCACGGTTCTTTTCCATTGGGGCAAGGTCGCTGGTCTCGATGAAGCGGGTCAGCTCACTCTGGCCGGCCAGGTAGCTTTGCAGCAGTGCGCGCAAGAAGGCATTGGACTGCCAGGCCGGATCGGCAAAGCGCTTGTCCTTCGGGTCTGGCGCGATGCCGGAATGGCCACCGACGATGCCGCCCAGCGCCTTCAGGTAACCCCCTACATGGGCGCCAGCCTTGAGCGGCGACTTGCCCACGGCCTTGAGCAGGCAGCCGGCCCAACCGGCCAGGTCGGCCGGGCGCATGCTGACCAGCGGGTTGGCCGCCAGGGTCTGGTTGGCTGCGGCGTCGATCAGCGCTTGATACGGAGAGTCTTCCGGCAGGTCGTCCCGCTTGCGCGTGCGACGGTTTCGGCCGGATGCGGGCGCTTGCGGGGTAGCGGTGTCGCTCGTTCGGGTGGATCTGCTCATGGCTGCTCTCGTGATTCCGGGCACGGTCTTGTTGTGCACCGACTCTATGGCAGCCGTGGCAGCGGCCACTTCACATCGCACGTCAGCGAATTTTCATTTCATGACGAGAGGGATCCAGGGCCGACGGTTTGTACTGCCCAATGAGGTTGAACGGGTTGGCGAAAGGTGCGAACAGGCTCGGGTGAACGCGGCTGAATGCGACAATCGTTTTCTTCATGACCCGGTATGACCTTGATGACTGGATTGAGGGTGCGGCTTTGAGGTGCGGTCAGCCGGAGGCAAAAACGCAGTGCCAGCCGCGCGCGAGCGCGCAGCTGGCAGCGGCGATGCGCTTACTCTTGTAGGGCGTACGGTTTGGTCTTGTTTTCGTTTTTCTCCTGCTTCAACGCGGCGACTTCACGTTTGGCAGTTTCGACGTCGAACGCCTTGTCCCATTTGGCAATGGCGATGGTGCCGATACCGTTGCCAATCAGGTTGGTGACTGCCCGGGCTTCATTGAGGAAGCGGTCTATGCCGAGCAGTAGGACCAGACCAACCAGTGGGATCGAGTGAAGGGTGGTCAGCGTGGCAGCCAGCGTGATGAACCCGGCCCCCGCAACCCCAGCCGAGCCTTTGGAGGTGAGCAGCAGCACGCCTAGCAAGATCATCTGATCCATGAGCGAAAGAGGCGTGTTGGTTGCCTGGGCAACGAAGATCGCGGCCATGGTCAGGTAGATACAGGTGCCATCGGCATTGAAGGTGTAGCCAGTAGGCAGAACCATCCCCACGACGGATTTCTTGCAGCCCAGTTTTTCAAGTTTTGCCATCATCCGTGGCAACACGGCCTCGGTCGAACAGGTGCCCAGCGTGACCAGGATTTCATCCTTGAAGTAGCGCAGAAACTGCATAAGCGGCAAGCCAGACCAGCGCGCGACAGTTCCCAGAATGACGACGATGAACACCAGGGTGGTCATGTAAAGCGCAACGAGCAATTGCCCCAGCGACAGCAGCGTGCCCACGCCATATTTGCCGATGGTAAACGCCATGCCCGCCCCCGCGCCGAGAGGGGCAAGCCGCATGACCATGGCGACGATCTTGAACAGGCCATGCAGGAAAAGGTCAATGACGTTGATCAGGGGTTTACTGGTTGGCCCCATCTGAACCAGCGCTACGCCCATCAGTACCGACAACAGAATCACCTGGAGCATGGAGCCCTTGGCAAAGGCATCGACGAAGGTGCTGGGGATGATGTTCAGCAAGAAATCAACGGTGCCGCCCTGTTCCTGAGCCGCCTGGCTGTACTTCCCGATGGCACTGCCATCGAGGGTGCTCGGGTTGATGTTCATGCCAACGCCTGGCTTGACGATGTTGACAACCACCAGGCCGATGACCAAGGCAATCGTGGACAGGATTTCAAAATAGATTAACGCTTTGACGCCTATGCGGCCGACTTCCTTGATGTCGCCCATTTTCGCAATGCCAACGACTACGGTGCCGAAGATGATGGGCGCCAACAGCATCTTGATAAGCTTGATGAAGCCATCGGCGAAGGGCTGCAGCTTTGTACCGATATCCGGCTCCAGGTAGCCGACCAAGCCACCGATCACGATGCCAATCAGTACCTGGACATAGAGCTGGCCATACCAGCGGGATTTGGACGTTTCCACGAGCGCACCTCATTTTATTGTTGTGATCGGCTGTGTGGTCAGGCGTCGATGTACGACGCTTGTAACGCAGCTGCCTTGCAACACAAGGCAGCTGCTGGCTTGCATCAGCCTTCGCCCAGCTCGCGCATCACGTTGTACAGTGCAGATTTCGCTTCGAAACCGACGCCTGGGATATCCGGCAGGCCCACATAGCCGTTCTCGACGCGGATGCCATCGGCGAAGCCACCGAAAGGCTGGAACACATCCGGGTAGGACTCGTTGCCGCCCAGGTGCAGGCCTGCTGCGATGTTCAGCGACATCTGATGGCCGCCGTGGGGAACGACGCGGCGAGAGGACCAGCCCATTTCTTCCATGACGTTGAGCGTGCGCATGTATTCAACCAGCCCGTACGACAGGGCACAGTCGAACTGCACGTAGTCACGGTCCGGGCGCATGCCGCCATGGCGCAGCAGGTTGCGAGCGTCCTGGTGCGAGAACAGGTTTTCCCCGGTCGCCATTGGCAGGTCGTAGTGCTTGGCCAGCTCGGCCTGCAGTGCGTAATCCAGCGGGTCGCCTGCCTCTTCGTACCAGAACAGGTTGTAGGGCTTGAGGGCTTCGGCATAGGCAATAGCGGTTTGCTGATCGAAGCGGCCGTTGGCGTCGACTGCCAGGCGACGACCATCGCCAACGACTTTGATGACGGCTTCGATGCGGCGGATGTCATCGGCCAGGGGGGCGGCACCGATCTTCATCTTGACGACGTCATAACCGCGGTCCAGGTAACCGCGCATCTCGTCTTGCAGCTTGGTGTCGTCCTTGCCTGGGTAGTAATAGCCACCGGCGGCGTACACCCAGACCTTGTCGTCGGCTTTGCCGCCACGGTAGCGGTCGGCCAGCAGGCGATAAAGCGGCTTGCCTTCGATCTTCGCGACGGCATCCCATACCGCCATGTCGATGGTACCGACGGCAACCGAGCGCTCGCCGTGGCCTCCCGGCTTCTCGTTGGCCATCAGGGTTTTCCAGATGGCGAACGGATCGAGGTTGTTGTGTTCCTTGTCGATCAACGACTCTGGGTCAGCTTCAGTGATTCGAGCCAGGAAGCGATCACGCATCAGCGCGCCTTGACCATAGCGACCATTGGAGTTGAAACCGTAGCCAATCACTGGCTTGCCATCACGGATGACATCAGTCACCACCGCTACGACAGAGCAGGTCATCTTGGAAAAATCGATATAGGCGTTGGCAATTGGCGAGGCAATGGAAACGGTCTTTTCGCGGATGTCGACGATACGCATGATGCGCTCCTCTTGTTGTTGAGGGCTTCAAATTAAGCCTGGCAACGAGGTCCGCCCAATGCTATTAATGCAGGCCCCCATGCTGAAACGGCATTGCCCATGGAACTGGTCTGGCTTGAGGATTTCATCGCCCTGGCAGAGAACGGCAGCTTCGTTCGAGCCGCCGATGCGCGCCATGTAACCCAGCCTGCTTTTAGCCGCAGGATCAGGTCGTTCGAGAGCTGGATAGGCGTTGAACTGTTCACCCGCACGCCGCAAGGCGCCAACTTGACCGAGGCGGGGAAGCACATTCTGCCGAGTGTTCTGGACGAGGTGAGCCGGATTTATCGAATCCGTTCAGAGGCCCAGGAGCTTGCCGGGAAGGCAGCCAAGGTCCTGCAATTTGCCGCGACTCATTCGCTGTCCTTTACCTTCTTCCCGCGGTGGATCAGAGCGGCCGAGCGCGGAGCGCCGATTGAAGCCATCCGGCTTCACTCTGACAGTATGGCCAGCTGTGAACAGATGCTGGTACATGGGCAAGTGCAGTTCCTGCTCTGTCACCGTCACCCTGAAGTGCCACCTCAGCTACCCCATGACCAGTACATCAGCAAAAAGGTCGGTGACGATATTCTCGTTCCTCTTGCAAGCCCGGCACTTGCTCTTGAAAGCGAAGAAACGTCCATGCCCTATCTTGCCTACACGGAAGAGTCGGGCCTTGGGCGGATCGTCAGGCATCGCTTGCAAGGAAAGGATGAGTACCTCCAGCTCAAGCCTCACTTCAGCAGCCATCTGGCCGCCGTCTTGACGTCCATGGCCCTGGAAGGCAAAGGCATCGCGTGGCTACCCAAAAGCCTGACTGAGCAGGAAGTCCTTGATGGCAGGCTGATCAGAGCGCTCGATGAGCGCTGGGATATTCCTCTGGATATAAACCTCACGCGTCCCACTGCGCCTATCAATACCTCTGCCGAGACGTTCTGGAGCAGTTTGAACGTTTGATGGTTTCAGTGCCTATGGATTCATGCATTTCTGAATGCGGGCTGTTCCTTGCCTGTAGAATCCCCGTTGCATAAGGCAATCAACCCAGGACTGGAATGCCATGAACCCTTACCTACACGAAGTCATCGACCTGCACGTACTGATCGAGGCGCTGTTCGCCAGAGGCGAAGGCCAGGTTGAGGCGATGATCGAGCGATTCACCCAGGACTTCTCCATGATCACGCCCACCGGTGTTCAGGTATGCCTGCAGGATGTGGCAACCCTGTTCGCAAAACGAGCGGGTGGCCAGCCAGGCTTGACCATCGAGCTGACCGAGCTGGAAACATTGGCGCAATGGCCGGAGGGCGCAGTGATCCGCTATCAGGAGACACACCGCCAGCCCGGCCAGGACGCGAAGGCACGGATCTCGACCGCCTTGTTCAGCCGCCAAGGAGATCGCGTTTTATGGCGTCATCTGCATGAAACCTGGGCGGCGTGATGTTACGAGCAGCCGCTGGCCCATGCAGCCACAACCTGCACGGGCCACTGGCTACGCTTAACGTTTGAAATTACCCACCAGTACTTGCAGGCCCGCACCCAGCCGGGCCAGCTTGACACTGGATGCGGCGGTTTCCTCGCCGGCAGTCGCCGCCTGCTCGGACACGTCGCGAACGTTGAGCACGCTGCGATTGATCTCCTCGGCCACAACGCTCTGTTGCTCCGAAGCCGTGGCGATCTGCTGGGCGACCGACTTGATCACATCCCCGGCACGGTGGAAGCCATCTCGTTCATAGGGCACTGAATTGTGGACATGATTGGCTGATTTATCTGAGCCATTTCGCCGTGGAAGTCGTTCTGAACTCACCTTCAGCCAAGCCGATGGCAGAGGTACGCGTGGGTCTGGTAGGGAAACGCGATGGTTTGCTGGCCCCGTAGCGCCGGATGCGTCTGGATCAGTTCGCGCAGTTGCCGGGTAACCTCGGCCTTGTCCGCAGGCGGCAGGCTGGCGATGAAACTGACCGACAGAAAACGGTCCATGATCACCGTTTCGGCGCTACCGCGGTGAGTGTGCTCGAAGCATGTCAGTTCCGGTGCCGAAAAACCTGAGCCGTCGAACGCATCGCGCCAATGACCTGTGTGAAAGCGCGGCGTATCACCCTCGTAAGGGGTGATGATTCGGGTAATCGCCGCGACCCAATCGACCGACGCGTCCCGTACGTTCCACACAAGCCCCAGGCGCCCGCCAGGCGTGAGCACCCGATGGATTTCTGCCAGTGCCTGGGCGTCTGCGAACCAGTGGAAGGCCTGGGCGCACAGCACCACGTCTGCGCTGGCAGCGGGCAAAGGCAATGCCTGGGCTGTTCCGGCAAGCACCTCGATACCGGGCACACACTTGGCGAATTCCTGGCGCATCGCATCGATGGGCTCGACGGCAACCAGTCGATCAGTCAGCGGTAGCAGCAGGCGGGTGAACTTGCCGGTGCCGGCGCCAACATCGACCACACGGGTGTGCCCGTCGATCATGATCACCTGCCGCAGCCAGGAGGATAACGCTTCGGGGTAGGTTGGCCGGCCCTGGGTGTAGGTCTGTGCCTGGCGAGAAAATCCGGTCTGGGCGGCGTCATGAACGGGAGGCATGCTGGGTGGCTCCTGGCAGGGCTGGCGATCAGCGAAGTATAGAAACCGTGTGGTGCATGAAGATGCCTATCCTGGTCTTACACATCGGCCCGGCGAAGTGGCCCAGATCGCCAGGTATCTACCAAGGGTCCATAGATGCCAGTCACGAACAATCGCTTTCGACCCAAGCCGTACACTGATCCAGCGCGCTGTTGCCGGTGCCGGCCTCATCGCCGGCAAGCCAAACGCTCACGGGATGATCACCAGCCTTCAATCCTGCACTGAGCCGGTTGGGCGCCGCGCTGGCCGGCGATGGGCCGCAGCGCGGCCCCAGGATCTGCGCATGTTCGAGAGACTTACAGGCAGCATGCGAGGGCTTCCCCCTCGATCGCCGGCAAGTGCGGCTCCCACAGGGCCGGCACAGGTCAGATCAAGCCTTCAGCCTGCAAGGTCTTCTGCACGGCCGGTCGGCTGGCGACGCGCTTCTGGAACTGCACCACCGTTGGCCAGGGCGAGAGGTCAATACCTAGCATGGGCGCCCAGTTGACGATGGTGAACAGGTAGGCGTCGGCCACGCTGAAGGCCTTGCCGGTCAGGTAGTCCTTGCCTTGCAGTGCCTTTTCCACAACGCCCAGGCGTTTGCCGAAGGTGTCGATGGTCTTGCTCTTGGCCTCTGGGGTGATGCTCGGGTTGAACAGGGCGGCGAGGGTCTTGTGCACCTCGGTGCCGATGAAGTTCAGCCATTCCTGCACCCGCGCGCGCTCCAGCGAGCCCGCAGGGGGCAGCAGGTTGGCCTGGGGTTTCTGATCGGCGAGGTACTGGATGATGGCCGGGCCCTCGGTGAGGACTTCACCGCTATCCAGTTGCAGGGCTGGCACGTAGCCCTTGGCATTGAGCGTGTAGAAATCCGCGCCGCTGGCAGTGGTGTGGGTCTTGAGGTCGACTTTTTCGACGGTGTAGGGCAGGTCCAGTTCGTTAAGGACGATGTGCGGCGAGAGTGAACAGGCACCTGGCGTGTAAAAGAGCTTCATTGTCTTCTCCCATTGAACGGGTAACCGTGATACGGCGAGATGAGGCATCTGTGCAGCAGTCTGGTTATGGCATCAAAGCGGGATTTCATGCAAGCGGATGACCCGTCGCTAATGCGTAGGCGGGCTCAATGCTCATCCATGATTTCCCGCGCCAGGGTCAGGCGGCGAGTGTGGAAGTCGTACTCGAACAGTTCGGCATAGCGCCCCCACTCGATGGCCACCTTGAGTACGCGCTCGGCTTCGTCGGCGTCCATGTACTCCGTCAGGCGCTCGAGCACGGTTTTTTCCAGCAGGCCGGCAGGCTCCAGGTGCAGGCTGTCGAGGATATAGCCGATCAGTGACACGCGGCCTTTGCACTGGCGTGCGAACAGGTCCTGGCGCCGCGCCTGGCGGGCGGTCACGTAGTTGCGGCCGTGGCGCGTGAGGCGGATGTCGCCCTCGACCACCTGGGCGAAGCCGAGCAGGCCCAGGGCTTCGTAGATCGGGAACAGCACCTCGTCGGGCAGCTCGGTTTCTTCGGCCAGGTGCGGCAGGTCGGCCTCACCGTTGAACGGTTCGCCGGCGATCAGCTCAAGCACGCTCTCCATCCGCGCGATGTCGGCGTCGGGCAGCCGGTAGCCAAGCTCCACGGCTGGCGGCGCGCCCGCAGCGGCGATGGCTTCGGGGCGCAGGGTCATGAGTGCGTAGACCTCGTCGACCAGCGCGCGAACCTCCGCTGAATCGGCATTGCGCGGGCGCGGCAGGTCGATGTGCAGTTCCGAACGCACTCGGCCTGGGTCGCTGGAAAGGATGAGGATGCGGTCGGCCATCATCACCGTCTCCTCGATGTTGTGCGACACCACCAGCATGCTACGGGTGGTGATGCGGCGTTCTTCCCAGAGCTCGAGCATGTCGTCGCGCAGGGTTTCGCCGGTGAGCACGTCGAGCGCCGAGAAGGCCTCGTCCATCAGCAGCACCTCGGGGTTCATCACCAGGGCGCGGGCGATGCCCACGCGCTGGCGCATGCCGCCGGACAGTTCGCGCGGCAGGGCGCCGCCGAAGCCGGACAGGCCAATCAGCTCCAGCGCCGCGTCGGCCAGGCGCTGGCGCTCCGCCGGGGGCACGCCCTGGGCTTCCAGGCCGAGCTCGACGTTCTGCTGCACGGTCAGCCAGGGGAACAGCGCGAAAGTCTGGAAGACCATGGCCACACCACCCACCGGCCCGTGGATCGGCCGGCCCTGGTATTTGACAGTGCCACGGTCGGCGCCGACCAGGCCGGCGATGATCCGCAGCAGGGTCGACTTGCCCGACCCAGAGCGGCCGAGCAGGGCGACGATCTCGCGTTCGCGCAGGTGGAAGTCGACACCTTCGAGGATGGTGCGCGGTGTGCCGTCGGAGGCCTGGAAAGCCTTGCTCACGCCCTTGAGTTCGATCAACAGTTGTTTCATGGCAGGTCCTCAACGACGGCTTTCGGCGAGCAGGTACAGGCGGCGCCAGAAGAAGCGGTTCAGTAGCATCACGTAGATGCACATCACGCCGATGCCCAAGGCAATGCGGTGGAAGTCGCCGGCATCGGTCATCTGCTTGATGTAGCTGCCCAGGCCGTCGGCCACCAGCGAGGTGTCGCCCCAGCTGACGTACTCGGCGACGATGCTGGCGTTCCACGAGCCACCGCTGGCGGTAATGGCGCCGGTGACGAAACTGGGGAACACCGCCGGCAGGTACACGCGCTTCCATTTCAGCCAGCCGCGCAGGCCGAGGTTGTCGGCGGCCAGGCGCAGTTCGTAGGGGATGGTCGCCGCGCCCGCGACCACGTTGAACAGGATGTACCACTGGGTGCCAAAGACCATCAGCGGGCTCAACCAGATGTTTGGGCTTAGCTGGAAGTGCACCAGCAGCAACACCACCAGCGGGAACAGCAGGTTGACCGGGAAGGCGGCAAGGAACTGCGCCAGCGCCTGGACCTTCTGCGAGTAACGTGGGCGCAAGCCGATCCAGATTGACAGCGGCACCCACACCAGCGAGGCCAGGCCGATCAGCAGCATCACCCGGCACAGTGTGATCAGGCCCAGGCCGAGCACGTGCAAGGCTTCGCCCCAGCCGACGTCCTGGTGCACGAACAGCCCCAGGCGCAAGAAGGCAAAGGCGCAGGCCAGCACCAGGAAAATGTCCCAGGCGCGTGGCCACCAGGCCGGCAGGCGCAGCCACTGGCGCCGTGCCACGCTGCCGTCGTGGCGCAGGACGAACCAGCCCATGGCGTTTTGCATGCCCTTGGCCAGCCGCTCGCTGAAGGCGCTCAGCCAACGGCTACGGCGGGCAAAGTCAAGCACCCAGGAGCGCTGTGCGGTATCGCCTTGGGTGTCTTCGAAGCGGAAGCGGTCGGCCCAGGCCAGCAGCGGGCGGAAGAACAGCTGGTCGTAGAGCAGGATGCCGGTGAGCATCGCGCCGATGGCCCAGACGATGGCGCCAAGGTTGCGCTGGTCGATGGCCACGGCGATGTAGGAGCCGATGCCGGGCAGCTTGATGTCTTGCCCGGCCACCGAGATGGCCTCGGCGGCTACCAGGAAGAACCAGCCGCCGGACATCGACATCATCATGTTCCACAGCAGGCCGGGCATGGCGAACGGCAGCTCCAGGCGCCAGAAGCGCTGCCAGGGCGAGAGGCGGAATACCCGCGCGGCCTCGTTCAGCTCCGGCGGCACGGTGCGCAACGACTGGTACAGGCTCAGCGCCATGTTCCATGCCTGGGAGGTGAAGATGGCAAAGATCGCCGCGCACTCCACACCCAGCAGGTTGCCCGGGAACAGCGCGATGAAGGGCGCGATGGCGATGGCCTGGAAGCCCAGGATGGGCACCGACTGGAGCACGTCCAGCAGCGGGATCATGGCCTTCTCGGCGGCGCGGTACTTGGCTGCCAGCGCGGCGAAGATGAAGGCGAACAGCAGCGAGAGGCCCAGCGCGATGAACATCCGCAGGATGGTGCGCATCAGGTAGTAGGGCAGGTTGGCCGGATCGAGGGAAATCGGCAGCGCCTCGCCGACCACGAACGGCCGGCTCATCTGCATGGCGCCATAGGCGGCGAGCACCAGCAATACCAGCACCAGCGGCAGGAGGATCCAGTCCCAGCGATTGGGCGCGGCGCCACGCAGGCCTGGCGACGGGTTGAACAGGCGGGCCATGTGCAGGTCTCGATCGTCAGGGGTGGAAAGGGTGGATGCCAGCACGTGAGCCAGTATGGTTCAGTTCCCTGACAGTTCAATGTGTCAAAAACGGACGTTCAGATGGTAGTGCCCACGCTGTTCGGCTAAGGTTCGGCTGTCTGAAATGGAATGTCACGTGAAGGCACGAGGGTCATGGATAACTTTTCTGATATGTACGAACGCTTGCACAACCGTCGATTCACCGTTGCCAGCAACAGCCAAGGGCTGTCCGGTGACGGCACGATTTTCCGTTACTTTGTTGACGGTGAGGCCATCACCAGCACCTACCAGGGCGGCCGCATCCGTGTGGGCAATCAGGTAGGCCGAGTGACGGGCACCGACACCTTCGAACTGCTTTTTCAGTGCGTCACCACGGAGGGTGAGCTGCTCGCTGGCTGGTCGCGCGGCGAGGTGAGCCAGAATTCAAGTGGGCGTACAACGCTGCACTTTGTCTGGGGCTGGTTGTCCGGTGCAGAGGGCGGGGGCGAGTCCAGCTACGTCGAGCTGGTCGACTAGAAACCCGCGCAATGATCGCCAATGGAATACACCTCAGATGAATAGCGAAGCCTTTGCCCCGTTCCAGACCCTCGCCGACCAGTTGCTGAAATGCCTGCCGGTTGGTCAACAGGATGGCTCCCACGACTTGTCCCATATCCATCGTGTGTGGGTAAACGCGCAGCGGATACAGCGGGTGGAAGGTGGCGACCTGCAAGTGCTGCTCGCGGCGACGCTGCTGCACGACTGTGTCGCAGTAGAAAAGAACTCGCCACTGCGTGGCCAGGCGTCGACGCTGTCTGCGAACAAGGCCGCGTCGATCCTGGCTGACCTGGGCTGGCCCTCGCAGCGCATCGAGCAGGTGGCACATGCCGTCAAGGCCCACAGCTTCTCGGCGGGCTTCGAGCCGCGCACACCTGAAGCCAGGATCCTTCAGGACAGTGATCGGCTGGATGCCTTGGGTGCGGTGGGCATTGCCCGGTGTTTTTACACGGCTGGGCGAATGGGGTCGGCGCTATACGACTTCGAGAACCCCGCTGCGCAGGGCAGGGAGTATCGGGATACGCTGTATGCGATCGAGCACTTCCAAACCAAGCTGCTGAAACTCGCCTCAGGTTTCACGACCGGTGAAGGGGCCCGCCTGGCGGCCGAGCGCCATGCGCGGCTTGAGGTGTTTCTTGCTGATTTCAGGGATGAGGTCGGCGTGGGCAAGGGGTAGCGCTTTGTGAGCGTACGACTGGCGATGGTTTTACCATTCAATCACTCGTCCGTCCCACGCCCAGAACCCTCCGCTGTCCGAAGGCCCCAACCGCGCCACCTGCTCGATGACACATTGCGCCGCAAACGCAGGGTCAAACAGCTTGCCTGCTGGCACATTCCCTTGAAACGGTCGCGACAGCTGCGTGTCCGTGGTCCCAGGGTGCAGCGCCAGCACCGTGGCTGCAGGGTTCAGGCGCCTGAGCTCGATACTGGCGGTGTGCAGCAACTGGTTGAGCGCCGCCTTGCTTGCCCGATAGCTGTACCAACCTCCCAGGCGGTTATCGCCGATAGAACCCACCCTGGCTGACAGCGCTGCAAAGGTGGCAGGCTCCTTGCGTAACAAGGGCAGCAGATGCTTGAGCAGTAGTATCGGTGCGAAGGCATTGCTCGCAAAGCTCGCCTGCAGGCCGGCCAGATCCAGCTGCGCCAAGGATTTCTCTGGCTTGGCGCCGTCCTGATGAAGCGTGCCCAAGGTGCTGATGACCAGGTGAAGGTGATCGCAGGTATGCCCAAGCCCGGTTGCCAGGGCTGCGAGTGCGTGTTCGTCACGCGCGTCGCAATCCACCAGCACCAGGCGCTCGCCGTGTTGCCTGGCGAGCTGCGCAAGCGCGTCATTGCCTTTGGCGTTGCGTGAGACGGCCCAGAGCCGGGTTACCTCGTCACGGGCCAACAATGCCGTACACAGCGCCAAACCGATGCCTCGGCTAGCGCCGGCTATCAGGGCATTGGCTCGACCATTCAGGTTGGGTATCAGGCTCATGCAACACCTCATGTTCGCAAGTGGGCATCATCGTCTGGTGAATCAGTGCCAGTCTGGCATTGAACTCGCCCTATGACGCGCTACTATTTGGGCAAGAATCTTTTCTTATGCCAAGCCTCCGCCCTTCAATGGAGTGAGTGAGCAGATGATTCGCAAACCCCTTCTTGTGATTCTCACCGCTTTGTTGCTGGCGGCCTGCGGCGACGACGCTTCCCACTATGCAGTGTCCGATGAGCACTGCCAGCCCGACCGTTTGAAGACACTGCCCAACAATGCCAACCGGGATACGCTGGTCGAGAAGTGCATGCCTCGGCAGTCGCCCTGAGGCCGCAAACCGGCCCCCATGCCCTTCGCGATGCTCAAACGCCTTTCAGCATCGATGCCGAGTCGCCATTGGCGGGCGGCAAGCCTTCGACAAATGCCCTGACTTGCCGTTTCCCCCGCAAATGCAGCACAGGCACCTGCGGCCCGACCTGCTGGCGCACGGCCTCGATGCCTTGTCGGTAACCGCGGTCGAACGTCCACACGAACGTGAGGAACTCGATGTCGAGCCTTTCTTCACAACCATCCGCCCGATCAGGGCGTGGCTGGTTACGCAGCAGGCGCTGCAGTACCCGCATGAAACAGGTCAGCCGAGGCGTGTCCAGCCAGATGACCAGGTCGGCGCGCGGCAGGCGCAGGTCGAAGGTGCGGCGCGCATAGTTGCCCTCGCAAACCCAGGCATCGCCGGCGACTGCCTCGCGCACTCGTTCGCGGAACTGCTGGGCGTCCGGCTCGGCCCAGCCGGGCTCCCAGAACAGTTTGTCCAGGTGGACGACGGGCAGGTCAAGGCGCTCGCCGAGCAAGCGGGCGAGGGTGGACTTGCCGCTGCCACCGTTACCGAGGATGACGATTCGTTGCATGGGGACTTCCTGTCGCAAGCAAACCGGCGATTGTATCCACGCGCGCACCGGCCAACAAATGCTCATGCCTTTTCGGCGAACCGGTCATCAGGCTTCTGCGCTGTGAGCGGTGTTCGACCGTTACCCCTTATTGTCGAGTCGTTCTGAACCCCACGTGCGAAGTCGCCATGAATACCGGTTGCGGTTGGCGTGCCGAGGGCCGGTAGCGCATGCACCGGTCCGCCGAGCACAGGTGCGAGCCGCCTTTGATCACGACCACCGGCACGCCGGGGTCGGCGGGGTCCATGCTTTCACGCAAGGACGGCCCCGGCGGGTCAAGTGCGGCGTCGCGCAGGGCATCGTGGCCTGGCGTGTAGCCGGTGTGGGTCAGCTCCCAGACATTGCCTCCAGCATCAAACAGGCCGAAGCCATTGGCGGGGAAGCAGCCTACCGGTGCGGTACCGGCAAAACCATCGGCCGCCGTATTGTGGTAGGGGAACTGGCCCTGCCAGGTATTGGCCATCAGCTTGCCCAGCGGCAGTTCGGACACACCCCAGCTGAAGTCGGCATCTGTCAGGCCACCGCGCATGGCGTATTCCAGCTGCGCCCGCTGGGCAGCTCGCGGCCGGCCCAGCGGGCGTAAGACTGGGCATCTTCCAGGGCGATCTGCACCACCGGATGGTTGTCCAACCCCGCAAGATTGCTGTCAGGGCCTTGTGGGTGTTGCCAGCTTCGTTCGTTTCCGTGCGCGCCACCTACAGGCTTTGAGTCCCTGACTGATGGGTAGAACTTGTTTTTGTGGATCCATAATCAAGGGTAAAAAACGATAATAATTGACTTAAAGTCGTTTTTTGCCATTCAATGGATCCACAAAAACAAAATCCTTGGAGAGTTCCATGTACCCGAAAAATGCCTGGTATGTCGCCTGCACCCCCGACGAAATCGCCGACAAGCCCTTGGGTCGGCAGATCTGTGGGGAAAAAATGGTCTTCTACCGTGGCCTGGAAAATCAGGTGCACGCCGTCGAGGACTTCTGCCCGCACCGTGGCGCGCCGCTGTCCCTGGGCTATGTCGAGGATGGCCAGCTGGTCTGTGGCTATCACGGCCTGGTGATGGGCAGCGACGGCAAGACCGTGTCAATGCCCGGCCAGCGCGTGCGAGGCTTCCCTTGCAACAAGACCTACGCTGCCGTCGAGCGGCATGGCTTCATCTGGGTGTGGCCTGGCGAGCAGGACAAGGCAGACCCTGCCACCATCTGCCACCTGGAATGGGCCGAGAACGAGCAGTGGGCTTACGGCGGCGGGTTGTTCCACATCCAGTGCGACTATCGCCTGATGATCGACAACCTCATGGACCTGACCCACGAAACCTATGTCCACGCTTCCAGCATCGGCCAGAAGGAGATCGACGAAGCCCCTCCGGTGACCACCGTCCATGGCGATGAGGTCGTCACTGCCCGGCATATGGAGAACATCATGGCTCCGCCGTTCTGGCGCATGGCCTTGCGTGGCAACAACCTGCCCGACGACCAGCCCGTCGACCGCTGGCAGATCTGCCGTTTTACCCCGCCCAGCCATGTACTGATCGAAGTGGGTGTGGCGCTGGCGGGCAAGGGCGGCTACGACGCAGCACCCGAGCACAAGGCATCGAGCATCGTGGTCGACTTCATCACCCCCGAGACTGAAACCTCAATCCACTACTTCTGGGGTATGGCGCGCAGCTTCAACCCGCAGGATCAGGCCTTGACTGCCAGCATCCGCGAAGGGCAGGGGAAGATCTTCAGTGAAGACCTCGACATGCTCGAGCAGCAGCAGGCGAACCTGCTGGCCAACCCGCAGCGCAATCTGCTCAAGCTCAACATCGACGCTGGTGGCGTGCAGTCGCGCAAGGTCCTGGAGCGCCTGCTCGCCGAGGAACGGGCGCAGGTGACAGCGCCATTGATCGCCACCGCCCAATAACGCTCCCAGTCGATCTCGAGCACGGCCACCGCGTTGGCCGTCAACGGAAGGTGCACCATGATGGAAGTTGTCGTGAAATCCCGAAATCACGAAGCCGAAGGTATCTGCAGCTACGAATTGACCTGCGCCCAAGGCAATCCCTTACCCGCGTTCAGCGCCGGGGCGCATATCGACGTACACCTGCCCGGCGGGCTGGTGCGCCAATACTCCCTATGCAACTCTTCCCAGGAACGCCACCGCTACCTGATCGGCGTGCTCAATGACGCCGCTTCGCGAGGGGGGGCTCGCTGCCTGCACGAGCAGGTTCAGGCCGGGCAGCGACTGCACATCAGTGCGCCCCGCAACCTCTTCGAGCTGATGCCCGGGGCCGCACGCAGCCTGCTGTTCGCCGGGGGTATCGGCATTACGCCGATACTCTGCATGGCTGAGCAGCTGTGGCTGCAGGGCGATGCGTTCGAACTGCACTACTGCGCACGTTCAAGCGAGCGGGCGGCGTTTCTCCAGCGTCTGGCCGGCGCGCCATTTGCCAGCCGGGTGCACCTGCACTTCGACGAAAACCCCGAGTCACGTCTCGATGCGGCCAAGGTGCTGGCGCGGCCGAGCGCTGATGACCACCTGTATGTCTGCGGCCCGGCCGGGTTCATGCAGCATGTGCTGGACGCTGCTCGCGACCAGGGATGGGCGCAAGCGCAACTGCACCGGGAGTACTTTGCCGCCACACCGGTCGACACCAGCAGTGATGGCGCCTTTTCGGTCAGGCTCGGCAGCACTGGGCAGGTGTTCCACATTCCGCCGGACAAGACGGTGGTCCAGGTGCTGGAAAGCCACGGGGTGTCGATTGCCGTTTCCTGCGAGCAAGGGGTGTGCGGCACCTGCCTGACACGGGTACTGGACGGGGTGCCGGAGCACCGCGACCTGTACCTGACCGAAGCCGAGCAGGCGGCCAACGACCAGTTCACACCCTGCTGCTCACGCGCCAGGTCTGCCGAGCTGGTGCTGGACCTGTAGGCCAGGGGTCAGTCGCCCCTGGAAATGACCTGTACCCCACCCGCCGCGCTGGCTGCGCCGAACACTTCGGCGTAGCGCAGCGTGGCGTTGGCGTGTTCGCGCATGATGCCTTCGGCGCGCGCACCCTGGCGGCTGCGCAGGGCATCGAGCAGCGAGTGGTGCTGCATGTGGGCGAAGTTGAAGCGGCGGTACTCACGCGCCATGTCGTCGCGGTCGAAGGCCAGCGCCGACACCGAAGCGAAAGGGCGATGGTCATTGCGCGCCAGGGCCTCGGCAATGGCCGGGTTGCCGCTGCCCTCGACGATCACCTGGTGAAAGCGCAGGTTGAGGTCGTGGAAGGTCTCCAGGTCCTGCTCGGTGATGTAGCCCTTGTCGAACAGCACATCACCTTGGTCCAGGCATTGCTGGAGCGTGGTCAGCGCCTCGGGTGTCAGGCCGCGCTCTGCGCACTGCCGCGCCGCCAGGCCCTCCAGCACACCGCGGACCTCCACGGCACCGGCGATGTCCTCGACGCTCAGGGCCCTGACTTGAAAGCCCTTGCCACCGTGGCGCACGAGCAAGCCTTCCTGCTCGAGGGTGCGAAATGCCATGCGCACTGGCATGCGCGAGACGCCGAAGCGCTGCGCAGTAGGGACCTCCATCAAGCGCTCGCCGCCGGCCAGTTCACCGGAAGCGATCATCTTGCGTAGGGCGACCAGGATGGTCTGGCCGTGTTTGCTCATTGCAGGCGACCTCAGGAAAGAGGCCGCCATGGTAGCGCAACGAATCAAGGCTGTGCAGGTCGGGGGGCATGCCGCATCAGGGCCGCAAGGTTCAGGCGTTGGACAGTGCGCCGGGTTGCCGCACCTCAGGCCGTGGGAGGAACAGCAGCAACGCCGCGGCCGCGATCACGAACACCACGGCGAACACGCCATACAGGTGCAAGGGTTGCCAGCCATCGTCAAGCAGCAGCCCGGCAACGCTGGGCGAGAGGATTGCGCCGATGCGGCCAATGCCGATCCCCCAGCCCACGCCGGTGGCGCGCACCGACGCGCCGTAGAGCATCGGCGACAGCGCATATAGCCCTGCAACGCAACCATTGGCGGCCAGGCCGATCAGCAGGCCCAAGGCCAGCGCGAATGTCACCGAACTGGCCGTGCAAGCAAACAGCACCAGTAGCCCGGCCGTGACCAGCATGAACAGCGAGAGCACCGTCTCCAATCGCCAGCGCGATGCCAGCAGGCCGATCAGTGCGGCGCCGACGATGCCGCCGACACTGAGCAGCACGCCGCCGCTGATGCCCTGCTGCGCGGACAGCCCGGCGGACGCCAGCAGTTTCGGCGTCCAGCTCATGACAAAGTAGAAGCCGGCCATCACCAGGAAAAACAACCCCCACAGCAGCAAGGTGGTGCGTCGCGTCTGTGCGCTGAGCAACTGCAGCAGAGCGCTGCGCTGTGCTGCTTGCGGGGCCGCTGTGGCGGCAGGGAAGGCCCCAGGGGCAGGCTGGCCGAGCTGGATGGCCAGGCGGTCGAGCTTCGCGACACCCTTGGCCGGGCGTCTGGCCAGCAGAAAGTCCAACGACTCGGGCAGGCACAGCATGACCACCGGTAGCGTGGCAAGGGTAGCCCAACCGCCGGCAGTGAACACCGAACGCCAGCCGTAGTGAGTCAGCAGCCACACCGACAACAGCCCGCCGAACGTTGCGCCCAGGGCGTAGCCGGTTGACTGCAGGCTCACCGCCAACCCGCGCCAGCGTTTGTTGGCGTACTCGCCGGCAATGACGTTGCTGCTGGCCAGTATGCCGCCGATCCCCAGCCCGGTCAGCCCGCGCAGCAGGGCCAGTTGCAAGGGGGTCTGGGTATGAGCTGACAGCAGCATGCCGACACCTGACAGTGCCAGGCAGCACAGGATCACCGGGCGGCGGCCGTAGCGGTCTGCCCATGGCGCGATGAACAGCGAGCCTGCCGCCATGCCGAACAACCCCGCGCTCAGCAGCAAGCCGATCTGGGCGCCATTGAGGTTCCATTCGCTGGCGACCGACGAGGCGGTGAATGCCATCACCAGCACGTCGAAGCCATCGATCATGTTGAGCACGATGCAGACGCCGATGGCCAGGTATTGGAACGGGCGCATCGGGTGTTCGTTGATCATCTCTTTAAGGCACTGGCTCATGGCAGCACCTCGGTTGCGGGGGCAGCAAGGCAGGAAGGCGTATGCAGCCGCAAGGCGGCTTCGTAGGGTTCGGACATTGAAGCACCTTTGTTCTTGTTATCGGTACCGGCCCGAGTGCCAGCACGTCAGGTGCGAATCAAAGCGTTTGTGGATCCATACATCAAGAGGCTTGCTTGGCTGCCTAACAATTCCAGAGCAGGTTTTTTGTTTTATTTTTCAAAAACCAATATAAATCAATAATTTGCTTAAATCTGTAAGTGGCTAATTCAGTTCGATTATCGAACGGCGTTTGATTTGTCGTTTATGGATCCACTCGCCCCGTGACGGTCCTGCAGTCTTGCGCCGCTGCCGGGCTCGGTGCCGTCGCGTCGACGGTCTGGGGCAACGGACGCTTGTGTGTGCCGTTGTTCGCCACGCCGAACGGCACATGCACCATCGGCAGATCCCCCGCCGCCGAGTACAGATGACTGCGCTGGTCATCGAAGAACATATGCGGCTTGAGAATCTGCAGCACCCGCTCTTTCTCCATTCCCCCGAGGAAGAAGGATTCATCCGCCGAAACGCCCCAGTTTTTCAAGGTCGTCACCACCCGCTCATGGGCCGGTGCATTGCGCGCGGTGACGATGGCGATGCGCAGGATGCGCTTGTACTCAGGGTCCAGCGCAAGCTTGCGGTCTTCGAGCTGGCGGATCAGGGACAGTTTCCTGTACAGGTCCGCCAAGGGGCCGGGTTGATGCGGGATCGCCTTACGCTCGCGTTCATGGGCCTGGAACTCATCCAGGTTCAGGCGCTGCTTGTACACGCTCTCGGCCTCGTCATCGGCAATCACGCCATCGAAGTCGAAGGCGACTCGCAACTCGGTGTCGATTTCGTCATCGTAGATCTTGGTCGGCAGCACCAGGCCGGCCGGGTAATCGGCATCGATGGCACG
Source organism: Pseudomonas sp. NBRC 111123 (assembly GCF_001320205.1). NCBI lineage: Bacteria > Pseudomonadati > Pseudomonadota > Gammaproteobacteria > Pseudomonadales > Pseudomonadaceae > Pseudomonas > Pseudomonas sp. NBRC 111123. The sequence goes on along the minus strand of NZ_BCAZ01000051.1, from coordinate 1,531 downwards.
CTGCACATCGCCTTCATGGGCACTGAGGAACAGCGAGGCGTTGAACGCGGGGATGTATTCGTACGGCGAGCGGCCGGACATGAACGCTGCGCGGGTGATGTCCAGGTTGTAATGGTTGATCGAGCGGAACACCCGCAGGCCGGTCTCCGGCGAGTTGCGCGAGAGCAGCACCACCTCAACCGGCAGTTGCTCGGGGAAGGCCTTGTTGATGCTCAGGAAGCGGCGGATGAACGGGAAGGCCACGCCCTTGGGGAAAGGCACGTCGAGGTTTTCTTCCTGATGCAGGCGGTACGCTTCGACGCCTTTGCATTGGTAGATGTTGTCGGAGACGGTCAGGTCGAACAGGGCGCTGGAAGCGACGCCGACGACGAGTTTCTGTTCGATGGGGTAAGGCATGGGCTTTCCTGGAAAGGGCGGGGGGCCAGCCACCATCATAGGCTAACGCCATGCTAATCTGCGCCCGAGTTCCACCGAGGCCTGAACCCGCATGCCCACCGTCGACAACCTGATCGCCTTTACCCTGGCAGCCACGCTGCTGACCCTGACTCCAGGCCTGGACACTGCCCTGATTCTCAGGACGGCCACGGTAGAGGGCCGTCAGCAGGGCATGCGCGCAGCCCTGGGCATCAACGCCGGTTGCCTGCTGTGGGGCGCAGCCGTCGCTTTCGGCCTGGGTGCATTGATCGCGGTATCAGCGTTTGCCTACAACATCCTCAAGTACTGCGGGGCCGCCTACCTGGCCTGGCTTGGCGTCAACATGCTGGTGCGCCCGCGGCAATCGCTGGCACCCGCCGGTGAGGATGGCCAGCGCGCCGCCAACTGGTTTCTCAAGGGCCTGATGGGGAACCTGCTCAACCCCAAGGTCGGGATCTTCTACGTGTCGTTCCTGCCCCAGTTCATCCCTCAAGGCCAGCCCCTGGTGGCCTGGACCTTCGGCCTGGTCAGCATCCACGTGGTGCTCGGCCTGTTGTGGGCACTGCTGCTGATTGGCGCGACCCGTCCGCTGGCGGGGCTGTTGCGTCGGGACAAGGTCATCCAATGGATGGACCGTGCGACCGGGCTGGTATTCGTGCTGTTTGCGGCTCGGTTGGCGCTGGGCAAGCGATAGGTGCCGTACGCAGCGTGGTTACATCACCTTGAACGACCCATCCAGGTCGCATTCCCGGTTATCACCCCCCCTGTCTTCAGGCAGAAAGGCCGTCAGGTCATAAGGCAGTAGCACCGTATCCAGCGCAATAGAGAAGGGCACGTCGATCAGACCAACCCAGCCGCCAGCACCATTCTGGGTGGCAAAGTTCCAGCCAAAGCGTGTGCCCGGATACACGCAGCGCTCGCCATCGAGGTGAATGAGCGTGCTCCAGCAACCACTGAGCATCAGCGGCACCGTGAGCGCCAGGCACTTGGCAATTTTTTTCATACGCTTCGTTGAACCTTCCTTGTCGTTCATCATTGTTGCCCTTCAACCAACAGGCGCAATAGTCTGCCTGAAGACCTTCAGCGCCTATGAGATCGAGCGCCGCCCGCGCGGCGC
>NZ_BCAZ01000050.1:0-41117 GCF_001320205.1 Pseudomonas sp. NBRC 111123 | reverse complement strand
GCGGGCCGAAAAACCATCAACCCCGGGCAAGTTCCGCCAGGTGAGCCGTAGCTTCTTCGCTCTTGAGCACCAACACGTCGCCTTCTAGAGCGTCCAGTACGACTTCCGAGGTATTGCCGATCAGGGCCCCGGAAATCCCGGTGCGAGCGACCGTGCCCATGACCGTGACCACGGCATCAAGCTGCTTCTCGAAATGGGGGATCAGCACATCCGCAGGCCCCTCCGCGACATGCAGGCGATCTTCACTGATATCGAATTCAGCCTGGAACGCGCTGCAGGCTTCCCGGTAGCGCTTTTCGATGGTCTCGCTCAGCTGATACACAGGATCAGACGCAGACAGCATGGGGGAGGGGTGTGCACTGATCACGTGCAGGTCGCCTTTGGCCAATCCGGCAATGGCATAACCATGGTCGATGATGCTGGCATGCAGCCGACGATGATCTTCGTCCTGGTTCCCCACATCCACCGCCGCGAGGATCACGCCTGCGGTCCATGGGCGTTCGCTTTTGACCATCAGTACCGCGCACGGGCACTGGCGCAGCAGTTTCCAGTCGGCAGGTGTCAGCAATGCCTTCTTGAGCGGGTTATCAGCTCGGTGTTCCTTGATGACCAGCTCACAACCCTCGGCCTGCTGCACATAGATGATCGACTCGTGCAGGCTCTCCTTCCACTTCTGCTCATGGGTGACGTTGTCATAACCGTCGTCATGCAGCTGGCTGCTGAGCAGGCTCAGCAAAGCGCTATGGTCATGTCTCTTGTCACACATCAACAGGTGCAGACGCGCACCGGTCACACCGGCAATCAGCTTTGCCCGGGTGAGTGCACGGCTATGGGCATGGTCGGGGTCAAGGACGACGAGGATGCTGCGGACGGCTTGCATGGCGTGAACTCCCTTCAAAGGTGGCGAGCAATGCCTGACTATAGTCGGCGCCCCTCGCGTCGCCGCTTGATGTACATCAAGCATAGTCACTGGTGCTACCCGTCGCCGTCGGTATAATCGCCGGTCTTGCCCGTTCAGTGTGGTTGTTCGCTTATGTCCCTGATCCCCGAAATCGATGCCTTCCTCGGCTGCCCGACCCCAGATGCCTGGATCGAAGCGGCACTCGCCGACCAGGAAACCTTGCTGATCGACCACAAGAACTGCGAGTTCAAGGCAGCCAGCACCGCCCTCAGCCTGATCGCCAAGTACAACACCCACCTGGACCTGATCAACATGATGTCGCGCCTGGCCCGTGAAGAGCTGGTGCACCACGAGCAGGTTCTACGCCTGATGAAGCGCCGCGGCGTGCCGCTGCGGCCAGTGTCGGCGGGGCGTTATGCGTCGGGCTTGCGTCGCCTGGTGCGGGCCCATGAGCCGGTGAAGCTGGTGGATACACTGGTGGTCGGGGCATTCATCGAAGCCCGCAGCTGCGAGCGCTTTGCGGCCTTGGTGCCACACCTTGATGAAGAGCTTGGCACCTTCTATCACGGCTTGCTGAAAAGCGAAGCACGCCACTATCAGGGCTACCTGAAACTGGCCCACCAGTATGGTGACGAGGCGGACATCGCCCGCCGCGTCACCCTGGTGCGTGAAGCTGAAGCCGAACTGATCCAGTCACCGGACCAGGAGCTGCGTTTCCACAGCGGTATCCCGATGGTGCAAGCTGCCTGACACTCAGTAGCGGCGCCCCAGCAGCAGGCCGATCACCAGGCCGAAGCCTGCGGACACCGCCACCGTCTGCCATGGGTGGCCACCAATGTAGTCCTGGGTGGCATCGACCACCGGTTGCGCCTTGGCGCGTACCTGGCCGGCGGCCTGGCGTGCCTGGCGCAGTTTCAGACTGACCTGCGCACGCAGGGTCTCGGCTTCTTCGCCAACCAGAGCGGCGCTTTCATCGAGCAGCTTTTCCGATTCTTCGATCAATGCCTGCAGTTCACTGAACATTTGGTCCTTGATCTGATCACTGTCGGCCAGAGCGGCGTTTTTACGGGCCATGAACACGTCCTCGTTGATGGAGTGGTTTGAACAATGGATGCCTGCGCGCCGGGAAAGTTGCGACAGCTTTGCCGATGATGCGACGCCACGGTGTAAGATAGCGGCCATTTTCAACAGGCAGGTACTTTCATGAGTTTCAATCTGGCCAACATGAGCTTCGAGGAACGGGCGCAGATCGAGGCAGAAAAGGCCCGGCTGTTCGAGATGTGGCAGAACAACCTGGGCAAAGCCAAGGGCGAAGCCGCGCGGCTGATTTCGGAAAAATCACGGCGTAAAGGCAAGTGGGCAGAGTGGGTACGTGCCGAGCTGGAGGGCATGTCGCCACCAGAGTACGCCAACATGGTGCGCAGCGAAGTCAACAAGATGATGGCCGCAGCCAGCGCTAACCGCTGATCTGGCGCCTCACCAATACAGGCTGCCATCCTTGGGCAGGTCCAGCGTGCCCTCGTCGCTGAAGCGCACCGTGCCCAAGGGGCCCCCGGCCAATTTGCCGCGCAGCTTGTAAGGCATCCCTTGCAGCGAATCGAGCTTGCCCAGGCCATATGCCTGACGCAGAAAGGCGAACGCCGTGATGCTTACCGGTACCACGATCACGGCTTCGTCGTAGCGGCCGATGTGCCCTTTCTGGTCACTGACCCCAGCTGCCAGTGGTTGGCCGTTGACCTCCAGGTTCAGCGCTACACCGTTGTAATCGATGGCCGACTCGTTGGGGTTTTGCACCCGCATCTTCACCGCCATGCGCATTTCCAATTCCTGCCCCGGCAGTGGCTCGATGCCGATCACACTGATATTGAGCGGGTCGCTGGCCTGAAACAGTGCACAGGCGTTCAGCCCGCCTGCCAGTAGCAGGACCAGAAGCAAACGAACGTAGCGGCGCAAATGGGCAACCATGGAGAAAGACCTTGCCGGCGAAGTTGAGACTGGAGTGTGGCAAATGCACGGCAGCGTTGAAAGTGTCGGGCCTAATGAAAGATACTGTTTCTCATTAACGCCCGATAATCCCTCTTGCTGGCAGTGTTTTTACCCAATGCTGACGTCTCCCGTGTCCGGTCTGCTGGCGAGTTTCCAGGAGCACTACGACGACCTTCTGCAGTTTCTTACCCGGCGCATGAACGACCGGCAGCGTGCCGCCGACGTGGCCCAGGAGACGTACCTGAAGCTGGTGAAGATCGACGAGCAAGCGGTACCGGTGCTGCATGCACGCAGCTTCATCTTCCGTGTAGCTGGCAACCTGGCCATCGATGCACTGCGCCGCGAGCAGCGTATCGCCGCCAGCCATGAGGACAGCGAAGGGGCAGGGGAGGTGGCCTGCCCGGCGCCCGCCCCGGAGGCAACGTTGCTGGCCCGCGAGCGACTGCAGATACTCGACGAGGCCCTGCTGCAGTTGTCCAGCAATGCGCGTCAGGCACTGTTGCTCAATCGAGTCGAGGGCCTCACCCAGGCGCAGATTGCACAACGACTGGGCGTTTCCGAGAGCATGGTGGCAAAATACATCGGCCACGCCCTGCGCCATTGCCGCGATTGGCTCAAGCACAACCATGACTGAAACTTCGACCATGCACGCGCCCCACCCCATCAGCGACCTGTCCGACGATGCCCTCGACTGGCAGGTGCTGTTGCACTCGGGCCATGCCAGTGCAAGTGACCGGGCCGGTTACCAGCGCTGGTGCCAGCTGAGCCTGGCGCATGCCGAAGCTGCGCGGGAGGCTGAGGCACTCTGGCAGGATCTTGGCCATACGCCGACTGCCCAAGTGTTTCAGGCAGCGCCTGCGCGGCGCAGCAAGTGGCACTGGGCATCGGGCATCGCCGCCTCACTGGTGCTGCTGGTGGCAGGCTACAGCGGTTGGCAAAACGTACCGGTGTGGCTGGCGGACTATCACACGGGCGTTGGCGAGCAGCAGCGCGTTACCTTGGCAGACGGTACGCGTGTCGTGCTCAATAGCGGCAGTGCCCTGAACGTGGCCTTCAGCACCAGCGAACGCAGGGTGACGCTGCAGGCTGGCGAGGCGCTGTTTGAAACCGCCGATGATCCGCGACCCTTCGTGGTCGAAACCGCCGGTGAGGCTGTGCAGGGCAGTGCGGCCACCTTCAGCGTGCGCCGTGACGGCCATGTGGTGCTGGCCAAAGGTGAAGCCTGGGTCGGTGCACAGCACCTGGCCATCGCCGCCGACGCCGGCGCGCAGACAGCCTGGCAGCGCGGCAAGTTGATCTTCAATGGCAAACCACTGCGCCAGGTACTGGCCGAACTCGAGCGCTACCAGCATGGCCGTATCGTGCTCTCCGACAACAAGCTCGCCGCACTCGAGGTCAGCGGCGTGTTTGACCTGAACGATCCGCAGGCCCTGCTGCGCACGCTGGAGCAGCGTTACGGCCTCAAGGTCACTTATCTGCCGTGGCTGGCAGTGGTGCACTGATTCTGTAAAAAATAATCGAAATATTTTTCATTTGGCGCTGCAAGTTCGTGCAGGCCAGATCGTCGTAGTGGGACTGATCAGCAACCCTTCTCAATCACGACTTGTCTGGAAGCTCATTCGTGCCTCTTTTGCCCAAGCCTACCCACCGTCGCGGCGGTCGCCTACACCATGCCTTGATGTCTTGCAGCGCCCTGGCAGTTCTTGCCGGCCCCCTGCAAGCATGGGCCGCCCCAGATGCGCAGGCACACATGCAGGCCCGCCAGGTCCAACTGGACCTGCCGGCACAACCCCTCGATCAGGCCCTGACTGCATTTGCCGACCAGGCCGGCCTGCACCTGCTGTACACCACGGGTGATGTAGCAGGCCTGAGCAGCCCGGCGCTGCAAGGCAGCTACAGCATCGAACAGGCGCTGCAGCTGCTGCTGGCCGGCAGTGACATGGCCTGGCAGTTCAGCGATGCCCGCACGGTTACCCTGCGCAAGGCGGGGCCAGCAGGGCAGGCGGTCAACCTCAAGCCTATCGAAGTCAGCGTTGCCTCGCGCACCAGCACCGCCATCAGCGAAATCCCCGGTACGGTGTGGGTGGTAGACCAACAGCAGCTGCGCGAACAGATCGACAGTGGGGTCAGCCTCAAGGAGGCCATCGGCAAGCTGGTGCCGGGCCTGGACCTGGCCCCCGAAGGGCGCACCAACTATGGCCAGAACATGCGTGGGCGCAATGTGCTGGTGATGATCGACGGTGTCAGCCAGAACAGCTCGCGTGGGCTGTCACGCCAGTTCGACAGCATTTCGCCGTTCAACGTCGAACGCGTCGAGGTGCTCTCCGGCGCCAGCGCCATTTACGGCGGCGGTGCCACCGGCGGCATCATCAACATCGTTACCAAGAAGGGCGAACCGGGCCCGGCACGCTTCGAAACCCAGCTCGGTGCCAGCAGTGGCTTCAACAACAGCGACGACCTGGCCACGCGCTTCGCCCAGTCGATCAGTGGCGGCAACGACCGGGTCAATGCGCGCCTGGGGATTTCCGGCGAGCAGAACGAAGCCTTCTACGACGGTGCGGGCGAGCAGATCTTCATCGACAACACCCAGACCGACCTGCAGTACAACCGCACCCTCGATGTGCTGGGCACTCTGGGCCTGAAACTCACCGATGAACAAAGCCTCGACCTGCTGGCCCAGTACTACGATTCCGGCAACCACGGCAGCACCGGTATCTACTTCCCCAACCTGAACTACAACGCCCCCTCCGACCTGGAGGACGCCGAACTGCGCAGCGGTTATTCCTCGGATCTGGAGCCTCGCACCCGGCGACTGCTGCTCAACGCCAACTACCACCATACCGATGTGCTGGGCCAGGACTTCTACCTGCAGGCCTCGTACCGCAAGGAAGACGACAATTTCTACCCGTTCCCGTACTACAACCGAGCCACGCCGACCGGCTCGCGCGGTGTGTACTTTGCCGCTTCGCAGCAGAATTTCGAGGTCACCAGCCTCAAGGGGCTGTTCGCCAAGCAGTGGGACACCCTCAAGCTGACCTATGGCGTCGACCTGGATCGGGAGCGCTTCAATGCCGACCAGACCACCTTCGATGCCCTGACTTCATCCGAGAGCGGCGGGCTGGACCTTGAAAAAGAGAGCAAGGCGCCGCGTTATCCCAGTTACCGGGTCGACGGTGTTTCGGTCTACGCCCAGCTCGACTGGCATGCCACTGACAACCTGACCCTGTCCGGTGGCGCCCGGCGCCAGCAGATGGACGTGGATGTCAGTGATTTCAAGGGCGTGCCCGGTGGCAGCAATGACTATGAGGTCAACCTGTACAACATTGGCGCCATCTACGACTTCAAGAACGGCCACCAGGTGTGGACCAACTATGGCGAAGGCTTCGACCTGCCGGACCCGGCCAAGTACTACGGCAAGCCTGGGCTGAGCGTGGCGGACAACCCGCTGGCTGGCATCAAGAGCCGCCAGGTCGAACTGGGCTGGCGCTATGCCGACCTGGATTGGGACGCGCAGGCGGCGCTGTACTACATCTGGTCGGACAAGATCATCAACGTCGATTCGCAAACCCTGACCATCAACGTCGAGGACCAGAAGAGCCGCGACTTCGGCTTCGAAGGCGCGCTGACCCGGCACTTCCAGACGGGTTGGGAAGCGGGCGGTACCGTGCACTTGACTCGTTCCGAGGAGGAAGGCGCCAACGGCGACTGGATCAAGCGTGATGCCCGTTATGCCTCGCTGTCCAAGGCCACCGCGTTCGTCGGCTGGAAGGGCGATGGCCGCAGTGCGCGGCTGCAGGCCAACCATGCCTTCAGCCTGAAGGATGATGCCGACCATGAGATCGACGGTTACACCACGTTTGACCTGCTGGGGAGCCAGGACACCGGTTTTGGGACCTTCAGCGCGGGGATCCAGAATTTGCTGGACAAGCAGTACAGCACGGTCTGGGGGCAGCGGGCCACGCTGTTCTATTCGCCGACCTATGGCCCGGCCTATCTTTATGACTACCAAGGCCGGGGTCGTACCTACACCCTGACCTGGAGCATGGCCTACTGAATGCTCCGGCCTCTTCGCGGGAAGGCCCGCTTTCACAGGTATTGGGCAACCTTCAAACCGTGCGCGATCCCTGTGGAAGCGGGCTTGCCCGCGAAGAGGCCGGTTTAGGCAAACGCCACCAGCAAATCATCCATGAATGCCGCCTGGGCCTCTCCAGCTACCTGTCCCCGATGCCGGGCCAAGGTGAATGGCACCACAAAATCCAGCCCCGGATCCAGCGCCCGCAACATCCCCTGAGCCTCCCAGCTCGCCGCGCAGTGGCACGGCAGATAACCAATGTGCCGCCCAGAGAGAATGAGCGTCAGCACGCTCTCGATCTGCTCCGCCACCGCCATGCTGCGCCGGCTCTGAAACGGCTCGCCGCCCTTGAGAAAGCGGTACGGGTGACGTACCTGATCCGCCTCCAGCAACTGCTCAAGCGTCACCTCGGTCGCATCGAACAGCGCATGCCCTTTGGCACAGTACAAACGCTGGCGCTCCTCGAACAAAGGTTGATAGTCGAACGCCGCCTGGTTGCCGGAAAAGTAGCTGATGGCGAAATCCAGCCGTTGTTCCAGCAGCAGCCGCTCCAGTTCCGCCGGAGGCGCGCTGATCAACTCCAGTTGCACCGATTCATCGCGTAGGCGAAAACGTGAAATGGCCATCGCCAGGCGCAGGTTTACGGCCGCATCCTGGTTTTCCGCAATGCCCACCCGCACCGTCCCCAGCAAGCGCCCGGCCACGCCGTTGGCCTGTTGGCGAAACAGCTCGATGTTCAGCAGCAGGCTACGTGCCGCCTCCAGCAGCAGCTCGCCCTTGTCGGTCAGGCGAAAGCCGCTCTTGCCGCGGCTGCACAGGCGATAGCCGAGCCGCGTTTCCAGCTGCGCCATGCGCTGGCTGATGGTGGGCTGGCTCAAGCCCAGCACGCCCTGGGCGGCACTGAAACCGCCGGCCTCTACTACAGTGACGAACAGCCGCAGCAGGTGCAGGTCAGGGTCGTGCAGTTGTCCGAGCATCACATTGCTCCTGAAGAATGTCAGCTTTGTAAACTTGCCATTCTTGCAATGTTACCCGGCTGGCATGCTGGCGGCATCCACCCCATTTGCCGAGGTGTCCGTCATGCGTCGATCGTTGTGCCTGTTGTCCCTGATTCTGGCCCTGCCGCTGCAGGCCGAAGAAAAGGTCGTCAATCTTTACAGCTGGGCCGACTACGTTGCCCCGGAAACGCTCAAGCGCTTCGAACAGGAAACCGGCTACAAGGTGCGCTACGACACCTTCGACACCACCGAGGTCCTGGAAACCAAGCTGCTCACCGGGCGCAGCGGCTACGACGTGGTGGTGCCCTCAGCCACCGTATTGGCCCGGGCGCTCAAGGCCAATGCCCTGCAACCGCTCGATGCGCAAGGCATGCCTGGTTACGCCAACCTCGACAAGGACCTGCTGGCCAAGCTGGCCGAGACCGACCCAGGCAACCGCTACGCCGTGCCCTACACCTGGGGCACCCTGGGCCTGGGGGTGAATGTCGAGGCGGTGCGCCAGCGCCTGGGCGATGTACCGCTGGACAGCCTCGACCTGTTGTTCAAGCCCGAGTACGCCAGCCGCCTGAAGGCGTGCGGCATCGCCATGCCGGACTCGCCACAGGAGGTGATCGGTGTCGCGCTCAACTACCTCGGCAAGGACCCGTACAGCCAGGACAAGGCAGATCTCAACGCCGCGCAGAACTTGCTGAACCAGCTGCAACCGTCGATCAGCTATGTCGCCAATGGCCGGCAGATCAGCGACCTGGCCAACGGCAGCGTGTGCCTGGCGCTGACCTACAATGGCGATGCTGCCATGGCCGCCGACCAGGCTCGCCGCGCCGGCAAACCGTTCGAGCTGATCTACCGCATCCCCCGTGAAGGCACGCTGGTCTGGCAGGACAACCTGGTCATTCCCAAGGATGCCCCGCACCCGCAAGCCGCCCGGGCCTTCATCGCCTTCATGCTCAAGCCAGAGTCGGTGGCGGCGCTGACCAATACGCTGTTCTTCGCCAATGCCAACCAGGCAGCGACGCCTCTGGTCGATGACGCCGTGCGCAACGACCCGGATATCTACCCACCAGCGGAGGTGCGTGGGCGGTTGTATGCCGACCGCAGCATGGCGCTGTCCGACCTGCGTCAGCGCAACCGGCTGTGGACGGCGTTCCGCAGCCGCCAGTGACCGACAACCACAAAGGAGCCCAACCGTGGAACAAGCCCAGAACAACGACCAGGCCATGACCCGCGACAGCCTGTACGGTACCGCAGCGGAAAGTACCTACGCCGGCATCACCAGTTTTTCCCGCCGGCGCTACAGCCGCGACTTGCGTGGGGTGGATGTGGTGGTCAGCGGAGTGCCGTTCGACACCGCCACCAGCAACCGCCCTGGCGCACGCTTTGGCCCGCGCGCGATCCGCGCTGCCTCGGTGCAGCAGGCTTGGGCGCGCCACTGGCCCTGGGCGTTCGACCCTTTCGACCACCTGGCCGTGATCGACTATGGCGACTGTGCCTTCGACAGCGGCACGCCGCAGTCGGTACCGGGCAGCATCCAGGCCCACGCCGAGCATATTCTTGAAGCGGGTTGCGCCATGCTCACCCTGGGCGGCGACCATTTCATCAGCTACCCCCTGCTCAAGGCCCATGCCCGCCGCCATGGCCCCCTGGCGCTGATCCATTTCGATGCGCACAGCGACACCTGGCCGGACGAAGAGGGGCGAATCGACCATGGCACCATGTTCTGGCATGCCGCACGGGAAGGGCTGGTCGATCCGTCCTGCTCGGTACAAGTCGGCCTGCGCACCACCAATGACGACAGCCAGGGCTTCGCCATTCTCGATGCCCGGCAGGTGCATCGCCAAGGTACCGAAGCGATCATCGCGGCGATCCGCCAGCGGGTCGGTGACCGGCCGGTGTACCTGACCTTCGACATCGATTGCCTCGACCCGGCCTACGCGCCCGGCACTGGCACCCCGGTGTGCGGCGGCCTGAGCACGGTGCAGGCACTGGAAATCCTGGGCGGCCTGCGTGGCATCAACCTGGTGGGCATGGACCTGGTGGAGGTGGCACCGGCCTATGACCATGCCGATATCACTGCGCTGGCCGGGGCCACCCTGGCCATGGAGATGCTGTGCCTGTACGCGGCGCGGCACAAGGTCGACGCAGTGCAAGGCCAATAGTGCCCGGTGATCGGCGAGCCGGATGGCCAACGCCATCAGGCCCATACTGAAACATCAGGAATCGCATTCACACTTTTGCCGCGAACCCTTCGCGCCTTAGGCTATCCAAACGCTCAAGGCGCGCTTTTTCGTACAGAGGTGAAGCATGAATCTTACATTGCCGACCCTGGCCATCGGTTTGGTGCTGTGCCTGCCGGTGCAGGCAGCGCCCGTGCAGCCACTGCAGCTCGCCGCCAGCAACAACAATCCGTACAACAGCCCGATTCAGCGCGCCAACCCCAATAGCCGCCAGGGCAGCATGCCGGCCACGCCACCCGTGCGTGGCCCGTCCACCCAGCCTGTGTACCGCACGCCAAGCCTGGATAACCGCGGCATCGGCAATGGCGACAACCTGCGCCGCCAGCAGCAGGCGCCGAACCTGGAACCCACCCGGCCGCCGCGTGACACCCAGCGCGCGCCTTGAGCCCCACTCGCGAGAAAGGAATTCTGCATGATCAAAGCTACCTGGCTGACAACCCTGACCGCTGCTGCACTGTTGCCTTTGATGGCCCATGCCGCCCCCGAGCAGCAGTTTCCCAGCGAGGAAGGGCAACTCACCGTCAGCACCTTGACCGACGGCCTGCGCAACCCCTGGGCGTTGGCATTCCTGCCCGGTGGCAAGGACATGCTGGTCACCGAGCGCCCCGGCAACCTGCGGGTGATCAATGCCGAAGGCAAGGTCGGCCCACCCATCAGCGGTGTGCCCAAGGTCTGGGCCGAAGGGCAGGGTGGCTTGCTCGACGTGGTGCTGTCGCCTGAGTTCGCCAAGGACCGTACGGTGTACCTGTCGTATGCCGAGGAGGGCAGTGATGGCAAGGCCGGCACGGCGGTGGGCCGTGGCCAGCTGTCCGAGGACCGCGCGCGGCTGGAGAACTTCAATGTCATCTTCCGCCAGCAGCCCAAGCTCTCGGTAGGCAACCATTTCGGCTCGCGTCTGGTGTTCGACCGTGACGGTTTCCTGTTCATCGCCCTGGGCGAAAACAACCAGCGCCCGACCGCCCAGGACCTGGACAAGCTGCAGGGCAAGATCGTGCGCATCCTGCCCGACGGTGAAGTACCGAAGGACAACCCCTTTGTCGGCAAGCAGGGTGTGCGTCCGGAAATCTGGTCGTTCGGCCACCGCAACCAGCAGGGCGCGGCATTGAACCCCTGGACGGGCAAACTCTGGACCCACGAGCACGGCCCACGCGGGGGCGACGAGATCAACATTCCGGCGCCGGGCAAGAACTATGGCTGGCCAATCGCAACACACGGTATCAACTACTCGCTGCTGCCTATCCCCGAGGCCAAGGGCAAGCATGTCGACGGCATGGTCGACCCGCACCATGTCTGGGAGAAGTCGCCCGGTATCAGCGGCATGGCCTTCTATGACAGCCCCACCTTCAAGGCCTGGGACCACAACCTGTTCATTGGTGCGCTGGCTACGCAGGAGCTGATTCGCTTGCAGCTCGATGGCGACAAGGTCGTCCATGAAGAGCGCTTGCTGGGTGAGTTGAAGGCACGCATCCGTGATGTGCGGGTGGGGCCCGATGGCTACCTGTATGTGCTGACCGATGCCAAGGATGGGGCACTGCTGAAGGTGGGGCTGGGCGAGGGCTGAGAGCGTTGTGGAGTACCTGTGGGAGCGGGCTTGCCCGCGAAAGGGCCAGTGCAGACAATGGAGCTCCAACAGGCCAAGCCAGTGACCATGCCCCTCGATCCGCAATCCCTCTATCAGCAGGCTTTAATTGAGCAAGGCTTCGCCCATGACCCGGCTCAGGCCCAGGCTGTCATGGCCCTGCAAACCTGTTTCGACGCCTTGGAAAATGGCCATGCCACACAGGGCCTGTACCTTTGGGGGCCGGTCGGTCGTGGCAAGACCTGGCTCATGGACCTGTTCCACCGTTGCCTGAACGTCCCGTCCCGGCGCCAGCACTTCCATCACTTCATGGCCTGGGTCCACCAGCGCCTGTTCCAGCTCAACGGCACTGCCGACCCCTTGCAGGCACTGGCCCGGGAACTGGCCGGGCAGATCCGTGTGTTGTGCTTCGACGAACTGTTCGTCAGCGACATCGGCGATGCGATCATCCTCGGCCGCCTGCTCCAGGTGCTGTTCGATCACGGTGTGGTGGTGGTCGCCACGTCCAACCAGCCACCGCAGCAGCTGTACCGCGATGGTTTCAATCGCGAGCGCTTTCTGCCAGCCATCAGCGCCATCGAGCGGCACATGCAGGTGCTTTCGGTGGCCGGTGAGCAGGACCATCGCCTGCACCCGGGGGCACAGCACCAGCGTTACTGGGTGGCCGAAGCGGGGACCGAAGGCGGTGCGCTGGCCGTGGTTTTCCAGCAGCTTAGCCCGGACGACCCTGGCAGCAGCGCACCACTGCAGATCGGCTCGCGGCAGATCGAAGTGATCCGCAGCAGCAGCCAGGCCGTCTGGTGCCGCTTTACCGAGCTTTGTGAACGCCCCTTGGCCGCCATGGAGTTCATGGCCTTGTGCGATCGCTTCCCGGCGATACTCGTCGAGGGTGTGCCGGCCCTGGGTGGTGAACAGCGGGCCGGGCGTATCGCCCGCGGCACCGAGGATGGCGCGGCGCGTGTCGCGGCAGGCGACCGCGAGCTGCCGATGCTGTCAGCCAAGGACGACGCCGTGCGTCGTTTCATCGCCTTGGTCGACGAATGCTATGACCGCCGGGTGGCGCTATACCTGGAGGCGCAGGTTCCCCTTGATGCCCTCTACACTCAAGGGTATCTGGCGTTCCCGTACCAAAGGACCTTGAGCCGGCTACGGGAGATGCAACTGCAACGCTTCGCCTGAAGGAGCCGAACCATGGAGCCGCTGTCGCATCATCTGCTGACCCAGGCCTACAACAATGGCTGGGCCAACCACCGCCTGTACAAGGCCTGCCTGCAACTGACCCACGATGAGTTCGTCGCCCCCCGTTGCAGCTTCTTCCCGTCGATCAAGGCCACCCTCAACCACCTGCTTACAGTGGACTGGTTCTACCTCGACATGCTCGAGTGCGAACAGCGCGGTGAGGCGCCGCACCCGGATGGCGAGCGCTTCTTCGAACCGGAGCAACCGTTCGCCACCTGTACTGACCTGCATGCCGAGCAGGCCCAGGCCGATCACCGGCTGATTGCCTATTGCAGCCTGTTGCAGGACGCCCAACTGGAGCGTTACGTGAGCATCGTGCGGCCGCAACGGATTCAGCGCGAACAGCGGCTACGCCTGCTGGCACACCTGTTCGAGCACCAGATCCATCACCGTGGGCAGGTGCATGCGATGCTCAGCGACACGGCGGTACGGCCACCGCAGCTGGATGAGTTTTTCTGCGAAGATGAAGCCGACCTGCGGGCGCTGGATTTTGCCGAGCTCGGCTGGACCGAGGCGCAGGTCTGGAGATTGTAGGGGGCCGCTGTGCGGCCCTTTCGCGACACAAGGCCGCTCCTACAGGAGAATGCGGTCCCTTGTAGGAGCGGCCGTGTGTCACGCATGGGGCGCAACGCGCCCCCATTCATCGGGTCAGCGGCCGAGCCACTCCACCAGTGTCCGGTTGAAGCGCCGTGGCTCCTCGATCTGCGGCGCATGCCCCATGCCCTCGAAGGTTACCAGCTCGCCCTGGGAATCAGCTTGGCTACCTGCGGCCCCAACACCTGGTACTTGCCCAACTTCGCCTTCACCTCTGGTGGGGCGATGTCGCTGCCGATCGCTGTGGTGTCCTGGTCGCCAATCAGCAGCAGTGTGGGCATCTTCAGGTCCTTGAACTCGTGATACACCGGCTGGGTGAAGATCATGTCGTAGATCAGCGCCGAGTTCCACGCCACCGCTTCATGCCCGGGCCCCTTGTTCAGCCCCACCAGCATCTGCACCCAGCGCTCGTACTCAGGCTTCCAGCGCCCCGCGTAGTAGGTCTTGCGCTCATACTCACGCACGCCTTCGGCATCGAGCTTGAGTTCGCGGGCATACCACTGGTCCACCGTACGATACGGCACGCCCAGTGCTTTCCAGTCCTCCAGGCCGATCGGGTTGACCATTGCCAGGCGCTCGACCTGCTGCGGGTACATCAGTGCATAGCGGGTAGCGAGCATGCCCCCGGTGGAGTGGCCGAGGACGATTGCCTGCTTGATGCCCAACTGCTCGAGCAGGGCGTGGGTGTTCACCGCCAGTTGCTGGAAGCTGTACTGGTACTGGGCCGGCTTGCTCGAAGTGCAGAAGCCAATCTGGTCGGGGGCAATTACCCGATAGCCCGCCTGGCTCAAGGCGTCGATGGTGGTTTCCCAGGTGGCGGCGCAGAAGTTCTTGCCGTGCATCAGTACCACGCTGCGGCCATTGGCCTGGCCTTGGGCCGGCACGTCCATGTAGCCCATCTGCAGGTGCTGGCCCTGGGACTGGAAATCGAAATGCTTGAGTGGGTGAGGGTAGCTGAAGCCTTCGAGCTGTTTGCCGTAGGTGGGCGATTCGGCGGCGATGGCCGGGGCGCCGACGAGGCAGGCCAGGGCCAGGGCGGTTGCGCGCAGCATGGGGGCACTCCGTGTAGGACCATGTAGGAATTGGCGACTGTAGCAGTCAGTGGACCACCTTAAACGTTAAAGGTGTTACCAGGCGTGAAACCCGCCCAGGGTAATCATCGCCACGATGATATAGCGCCCTGCCTTGGCCAGGGTGACCAGCAGCAGAAAGCGCCAGAACGGCTCGCGCATGATGCCGGCGATCAAGGTCAGCGGGTCGCCGATCACCGGCATCCAGCTCAGCAGCAGCGACCATTGCCCCCAGCGTTGGTAACGTTGCTGCGCCCGCTCCAGTTGGCGGGTGCTGAAAGGGAACCAGCGCCTGTCACGCAGGTGCTCGATGGCCCGGCCGAGCAGCCAGTTGACCACCGAACCGAGCACATTGCCCAGGGTGGCGACCAGCAGCAGCGTCAACCAGGCTTCGGGCTGGCGCAGCAGCAGGCCGACCAGCACAGCCTCCGATTGCAGCGGCAGCAGCGTGGCGGCACCGAAGGCGCTGAGAAACAGCGCCCAGAGGCTCAGCATCAGTAGCTGGCGACCACGGTGTCCTGGCCATCCTGGGTCACGCCGATGACCTGGTAGGCATCCTTGTGGTCACCCATTTCCATGCCGGGCGAACCCATGGGCATGCCTGGCACGGCCAGCCCCTTGAGGTCGCTGCGCTTGGCCAGCAGGCGTACCTGCTCGGCGGGCACATGGCCTTCGACGAACTTGCCGTCGATCACCCCGGTGTGGCATGACGCCAGGCGCGGCGCCACCCCCATGCGCTGCTTGACGGCGCTCATGTTCGGCTCGACATGGTCGTTGACGGTGAAACCGTTGTCGCGCAGGTGGCTGATCCAGGCCTTGCAGCAGCCACAGTTGGGATCGCGATAGACATCGATGGTTTCGGCAGCCTGGGCCAGGCCGGTGATGGCCAGCAGGCCGAAGGTGATCAGGTGTTTACGCAGCATGGTCAAACAACTCCTTAGAAACGCAGGCGTATGCCCGCCACCAGGCGGGTCTGGCCGAGGTCTTCGCCATCTTCACGGGCCTGGCTTGCGCGGTTGCCGTGCAGGCGCTCGAAGCTCACCCCGACATAGGGCGCAAAGCCTCGGCTGATTTCGTAGCGCAGGCGCAGGCCGACTCCGCTGTCGGCCAACCCGGCACCTTGTTCACGGCCGGCATCGTTGCGGCCAAAAAAATTGGCTTCCAGGGTCGGCTCGAGGATCCAGCGGTTGCTCAGCAGGATAGCGTAAGCGGCCTCCAGGCGCAGCGCGCTCTGTTGTCGCTCGCCGGCATAGGCTGTGGCTTGGAGTTCCAGGCCGTACAGCGGGGTGCCCTGGATGCCGAAGGCGGCCCAAGCCTGCCCGCTGCCCGGCTTGAAGTCTTGACGCAGGCCGCCGACCAGCTCCCACCACGGGCTGATCGCGTGCCCCCACAGCGCCTGCAACTCGGCCTTGTGGGTCTTGCCTTGTTGCCGTTCGCCCTCGGTGCGAAGCCACAGGCGATCGATGTCGCCGCCGACCCAGGCCGTGGCGTTCCATTTGAGGGCGCTGCTGCTTTCGACATGCTGGTATTCCAGCTGATCGACGATCACCGCCCAGTTGATTGCGTGGTCGTGCACCTGGTGGCCGGGCAGGGGCGGGAAGGCGGCCTGGCGGTCGGCGTCGTTCAGTACCGGGAGCGGCGTACGGGGTTGGCTCGGCGCACTGGCGTGGTTCATCTGGCCATGGCTTGTCTGACTGTGTTCCGTTGGCATGGCGTCATGGTTCATGTGCGCCATGCCGGCGGCCATGGCCCGTTCGCTGGCCAGCAGCGCGGCCAGGGCGACGCCGGTGACCAGGCGCCGGTTGTTGAGCTCATTCATCGACCCGTACCTCGCGGAACATGCCGGTCTCCATGTGGTAGAGCAGGTGGCAGTGGTAGGCCCAGCGGCCCAGGGCATCTGCGGTGACCCGGTAACTGCGGCGGCTGCCGGGCGGGATGTCGAGCGTGTGCTTGCGCACCAGGAAGCGCCCGTGCTCGTCCTCCAGGTCGCTCCACATGCCATGCAAGTGGATGGGGTGGGCCATCATGGTGTCGTTGACCAGGGTGATGCGTACGCGCTCGCCGTAAGCCAGGCGCAAGGGTGCGGCATCGCTGAACTTGACCCCGTCGAACGACCAGGCGAAGCGCTCCATGTGCCCGGTCAGGTGCAGCTCGATTTCCCGTGAGGGTTCGCGACCGTCCGGGTCGGGGTAGGGGCTGCGCAGGTCGGCGTAGGTCAGCACCCGGCGACCCTTGCCACGCAGCCCGATGCCGGGGTCAGCCAGGTTGGGCCGGGGGGCCAGGGTCTGCATGTCGACCAGCGGGTTGCCGGTTTCGCTGGCCGGGTGCTGCTGCATGGCCATCATCGCTGAGTGATCCATGCCGGCCATGTTGCTATGGTCCATGCTCGCCATGCCGCCGTGGCCCATGTCGGCCATGCCCAGCACCGGCCGGGGGTCGGGTTGCGGCACTGGCGCCTGCAAGCCGCTGGCGCGGGCCAGGGTTCCGCGGGCATAGCCGCTGCGGTCCATGCTCTGGGCGTACAGGGTGTAGGCGGGCAGGTCGCCCACAGTCACCAGCACGTCATAGGTTTCGGCCACGGCGATGCGCAGTTCGTCCACGGTCACGGGCGTCACCGGCAGGCCGTCGGCGGCGATTACCGTGAGCTGCAGGCCGGGGATGCGGAAATCGAAATAGGTCATGGCCGAGGCGTTGATCAGCCGTAGGCGTACGGTTTCGCCGGGCTGGAACAGGCAGGTGAAGTTACCGTCCGGTGGCTGGCCGTTGAGCAGGTAGGTGTAGGTGGCAGCGCTGATGTCGGCGAGGTCGGTGGGGCTCATGCGCATGCGCGCCCAGCTCAGGCGTTCGTCAACGGTGTTGTCCCAGCCCTGTTGCGCGACGTCGTCGATGAAATCGCCAAGTGTGCGCTTGTGGTCGTTGAAGGCGTCGGACTGCTTTTTCAGGGTCGCCAGCAACGCTTCGGGCGCCTCGTCGGACCAGTCGCTGAACAGCAGCACATGGTCGCGCTGGTAGACGTGCGGCTCGGGCTCGCGTGGCGCGATGACGATCGCGCCATAGACCCCGGCCTGCTCCTGCAAGCCAGAATGGCTGTGGTACCAGTAGGTACCGCTTTGGCGCAGGGTAAACCGGTACAGGTAGTCGCCACCCGGCGCGATGCCAGCGAAGCTCAGGCCTGGCACACCGTCCATGTTGGCCGGCAGGAGGATGCCGTGCCAGTGGATCGAGCTGCTTTGGTCAAGATGGTTGCGCACGCGCAGGGTCACCGTGTCGCCTTCACGCCAGCGCAGCAGCGGGCCGGGCAGGCTGTCATTGACGGTCAGCGCGGTCCGTGGTCGGCCGGTGATGTTGATCAGGGTCTGGCCGATGAACAGCTCGAAGTGCTGGCCGGCCAGCTCGCGGTCAGCGCTGGCCTGTGCCAGCGGGCGCCACAAGCCCAGGCCGGCCAGTGTGGTGGCGGCGCCCAGGCCTTTGACGAAGGTGCGGCGGGTTGGGTTGCGCAACATGGCGTGGCCTCATGCAGGAGAGCCACGATCCTCGCCGGTTGCGCCTGTCAGCTGGCTGAGGCGCAGATTACAGCGTTGTCAGGCGCTTGTTCATCGTTGCCCAGGTCGCGCATCAGCAGGCCAAACTCAAGGGCAACCTGCTCGGGGATCGGCAGGTACACCACATGGCCGTCACCGGGCGCCACCTCGATGGCGTGCTGCTGGCGATCGAGCAGGCGGTGCAGGTCGAAGTGGTAGTTGCCGCGCGGGGTCATCAATTCCAGGTGGTCACCCAGGGCGAAGCGGTTCTTCACCTTGACCTCGGCCAGGCCGTCGACGCGCACCCCCGTCAGTTCACCGACGAACTGCTGGCGCTCGGACAACGAATTGCCGCGCAGGTAGTTCTGGTATTCATCATGCACATGGCGGCGCAGGAAGCCCTCGGTATAGCCGCGCTGGGCCAGCGATTCGAGGTTGTCCATCAGCGCCATGTCGAACGGCCTCCCGGCTGCGGCATCGTCGATGGCTTTGCGGTAGGACTGCACGGCCCGCGCGCAGTAGAAGTGGCTCTTGGTGCGGCCCTCGATCTTCAGCGAGTGCACGCCCATGGCCGCCAGGCGCTCGACGTGCTGGATGGCGCGCAGGTCCTTGGCGTTCATGATATAGGTGCCATGCTCGTCCTCGAAGGCCGGCATCTCGCTGCCCGGGCGATTGCTCTCCTGCAGCAGGAATACCTGTTCGGTGGGCGCGCCGACGCCCAGGGTCGGCTCGACCTCGCGGACAATGTCGCCGGTGGTATTTTCGGTGGCAGGCGTGGCCTCGTATTTCCAGCGGCAGGCGTTGGTGCAAGTGCCTTGGTTGGCATCGCGCTTGTTCAGGTAACCGGACAGCAGGCAACGGCCGGAGTAGGCCATGCACAGGGCACCGTGGACGAATACTTCCAGCTCCATGCCCGGTACTTGCTGGCGAATCTCTTCGATTTCCTCCAGTGACAGTTCGCGCGACAGGATCACCCGGCTCAGGCCCAGTTGTTGCCAGAACTGCACGCTGGCCCAGTTCACCGTATTGGCCTGCACCGACAGGTGCACCGGCATCTGCGGAAAATGCTGGCGCACCAGCATGATCAGGCCGGGGTCGGACATGATCAGCGCATCGGGCGCCATCTCTACCACTGGCGCCAGGTCCTTGAGGAAGGTCTTCAGCTTGGCGTTGTGCGGGGCGATGTTGACCACCACATAGAAGCGTTTGCCCAGGGCATGCGCCTCGCTGATGCCCAGCGCCAGGTTGGCGTGGTCGAACTCATTGTTGCGCACCCGCAGGCTATAGCGCGGCTGGCCGGCGTAGACCGCGTCGGCACCGTAGGCGAAGGCATAGCGCAGGGTCTTGAGGCTGCCAGCAGGGGCGAGCAGTTCGGGCTTGGCGGGTCGATTCATGGGCGCACCGGGGCAAAGGCGCGGATGCTAACGGCTGATCGGGGGTATGGTATTGATTTGAATCAAGACCAAGGTGGCACTTTTGCGCAGGTGGCGTGCACTAATAACCATGACACTTGAGGATTCGCCATGAACCAAGACGCGCTACAGAACAGAGCCCTCGCCGTACTCCTGGCTCTGGTGACCATCGCCTTCGTGTGGATCCTGTTGCCCTATTATGGCGCCATCTTCTGGGCGGTGATTCTCGGCATCCTGTTCGCGCCGTTGCAGCGCCACTTGTTGATCCGCTTCGGCCGGCGCCGCAACCTGGCAGCGTTCACCACCTTGCTGGTGTGCCTGCTGGTGGCAGTGCTGCCGGTGATCATCACCAGTGCCTTGCTGATGCAGGAAGGCGCCACCTTGTACCAGCGTATCGAGAGCGGGCAGCTGGACATCGCCAGTTATGTCGCACGGGGCAAGGACATGCTCCCGGCCTTTGCCCAGCATGGGCTGGACACCATGGGCATGGGCAACCTGGACGGGCTGCGCGACAAGATCACCAAATGGGCCACCCAGGGCAGCCAGGTGCTGGCCGGCCAGGTCTTCAACTTTGGCCAGGGCACCTTCGAGTTCCTGGTGAGCTTCGGCATCATGACGTACCTGCTGTTCTTCTTCCTCCGCGAAGGCGCCGACGTGGCCCGCCGGGTGCGTCTTGCGGTACCGCTGCCGGAGCACCAGAAGCGCCGCTTGCAACTGAAGTTCAGCCGTGTGGTGCGGGCCACGGTCAAGGGCAATGTCCTGATGGCCATTACCCAGGGTGCGCTGGGTGGTTTGATCTTTTGGGTGCTGGATATCCCCAGTGCGCTGGTGTGGGGCGTGCTGATGGCGTTCCTGTCGCTGTTGCCGGCGGTGGGGGCGGGGATCGTCTGGGCGCCGGTGGCGGCGTACTTCCTGCTCACCGGGGCGATTTTGCCAGGGGTGATCCTGACGGCGTTCGGGGTACTGGTGATCGGCTTGGTGGACAACCTGTTGCGGCCGATCCTGGTGGGCAAGGACACGCGCATGCCCGATTACCTGATTCTGGTGTCCACCTTGGGCGGGCTGGCGGTATTCGGGCTCAATGGCTTCGTGATCGGGCCGTTGATCGCGGCGCTGTTCGTCTCCAGCTGGGCGATTTTCGCCGCGACCAAACCCCAGGTGCAGTTGCCGTCCTGAGCCGCTGCGTCAACGGAAGCTGTACGAAACGCCGGCGTAAACGCCAAAGCCTTCACCCGGTGTCGAGCGGGCAACATCCTGCCCGGCGTCGTTGTACCCCGGCGTCACCGTAGCGGCATAGCGCTTGTCGGTCAGGTTGCGCAGGTCCAGCCAGGTTTGCCAGTCCTGTTTCGGCGAGTTCCAGCCCAGGCGCGCACCGAGCAAAGCATAGGCATCGGCGTGGTAGCTGTTGGCGTAGTCAACCTGCACGTTCGACGCCATCTGCGTGTTGACCCCGGCGTAGAAACCGCTCGGCCAGTCGTAGCGCAGTTCGGCCTGGTAATAGTGCATGGGGATGCCGGGCAGGCGGTTGTCGCCGAACGTGTCGTCGTCGCGGTAATGGAAGTCGCTGAAGGTGTACGCCTGGCGCAGGCTCAGCTTGCCCGTGCCGGGTTGCTCCCAGAGGTTGCTTTCCAGGCCGGCTTCGACGCCCTGGTGCACGGTGGGGCTGGCGTTGAACTCCTTGAACGGCAAGCCTTGCACGACCTCGACGTTCAGCAGTTCATGACGCACTTGCGAGTAGTACCAGGCCAGGTCCCAACGCCCCAGCGCCGAATCGCCGCGGGCGCCCAGTTCCAGGGTGGTGGCGGTCTGGTTCTGCATCTTCATGGGCTGGTTGGTGACCGGCGCGCTCCAGACCAGGGACCACGGATGCGGTGGCTCCACCGAACGGCTGAGGTTGCCATAAACCTGAAGGTCCGGGCGAAGGTCGTAACGCAAGCCAATGCGTGGCGCATAGTCCCAGTCATGCTGGCTTACCTTGCCGCCATCGGCAGGGTACGTGACATCGCTTTCACGACGGGTGTAGATCATCGCCAGCCCGGTGGTCAGCCACAGGTCAGGGATCAGCTCCAGGTCGTTGCCCACATGCAACACGGTGTCCGACCCCTGATAGGTGAAGTCACGCGTGCGTGCGCCGACTACATCGTTGACCCGCGAGAACTGCGAGGCGCCACTGTTGGGCAGGTGCTTGGTGGTGCGCCAGCCGATGGTGGTCTTGCTCTCGTGGCCGAACAAGGTGTCGCGACGGAAGTAGTTCAGTGTGCCGCTGGCATCGGCGTAGGCCACCTTCAGGCGCATGGCGCCCTCGCGCAAGTCCATCGGGTAGTCGTGATAGACCAGCCCGGCCTCCAGGCGTGAGTCGTCGTCGAGGTAGAACGTGGTCTTGTTGCCCACCCAGGTGCTACCCGGTTGCGGGCGGCTGTCGTTGCGCGACAGGTAGCCCGGGTTGGCAGCGCGAGGGTCGTGCTTGATCTGCTCCTTGGTCAAGCGCCCGGCCAGGTCGTTTTCGGTTTCCCGGTAACGCAGGTAGAAGCGCGTCTCCAGGTTCGGGTTGAAGCGGTAGCCGACGTCGGCGGCGATGCCTTTCGCGCTACCGCTGCTATGCGCCTGGTAGCCGTCGTACTCCGAGTCGGTCAGGGCCACGTAGTAGTCGAGATTGCCCAGCACGTGCCCCGCGCTGATGTGGCGGTGCTGGTAACCGCGGCTGCCGACCTCGTAGCGCACCTGCAAGGGCGCGGCGTCGTAGCCGGTGTGGGTCACATAATTGATTGACCCACCCAGGGCCAGCGAGCCTTGGTCGAAGCCGTTGGCCCCGCGCAACACTTCGGCCCGGTTCAGCCATAACGGTTCGAACAGCTCGTAGGGCGTACCGCCGGGGCCGGTCAGCGGCAGGCCGTCGAACATCGTGTATACCCCGGAGCCATGGGCGCCAGGGGCTCGGTTGATACCCGAGCCGCGGATCGACAGCTTGATGCCATCGTTGCCCGCCGATTGAGCGAACACGCCGGGCTGATAGGCCAAGACGTCCTGATTGCTGGCGACCCGGCCTTGCCCGACGCGTTGCATGTCCACCAGGTTGGTGGCGCCTGGCACCGCACGCAGGCGTTCGCGGGCGTCGTTCAGTTCGCTTTGTTCTTCATCGTTGATCAGCACCTGGCCCAATTCAACGGCAGGCGCTGCCGCAGTTTGCTGGCTGACCGTGAACATGGCCAGCAGGCCAAGGTAAGACGAGAAGGGTAAAACGGGACGCATCGTACAACTCCAGGCGATTGGCAGACAGGCAACCGCGTTGTGACGAGCGAAGATCCTGCCAGAGCACGAACAATTGAGATTTTCATGCGTACGTCGTGTTGAACGGATGTGTAGGACGGTTCTTTACAAGTTGCATCGCTGGAGTGGGCACGGCTGGCATCCGTAAGGTGGGCCCTACACAGCGGCAGCACGCTGCGCTGCCACAACTGGCGACTACTTGGGGAACTCAGTGATGGAAACCAACATGCGACGGACACCTGAAAGCCATACCGAAGCGCCGATTTACCTGACACCGCGAGAACAGCAAGTGCTGTTGTGGTGCGCCTATGGCAAGACCTCATGGGAAATCGGCCAGATTCTGCAGTGCAAAGAGTCGACAGTGAATTTCCATGTGGCCAACTTGCTGCGCAAGTTCGATGTTCCCACACGTGTCGCGGCCGTCATCAAAGCCATTCGCTACGGCATGCTGGCCGAGCAGTGAGGGGGCGATATGCATGATGGTCACCTGACCCCGCAATCACGGATCGCGCCTTTTTCCAAGGCTTCACGGTTTCCCGATTGTCACGATCCATTCTGGCCACGCATCGAACTGAATGTGTTACGCGAACGCCTGCACCTTGACGAAAATGTCAGTGAGGCTCGCCTTGCATTGGCCATGCGCTGCGCCGCGATAGATGCCGCCAGAGAGTTCGCGAGCTGGCGCATTGCACTGCGTAGCCGTGGTTACCGGCGCCTTGAAGATGTCGCAGGTCATGCCAGCGGACGGGCCCTGTCGGTCTGCTACCGATATTTCATCGCGGCTGCGGTGAGGCTCAACCTGCAGGCAGGGCCGGCAGCGGGCGGAGGGGCTGAGCATGGATGAGTCCTATCTGGTGGAGGCCGCCATCGCTGCATTCTACGAATTGCTGGACACCGAGGGCAGGGCCCTGTTCGGCGCACTGTTGGGGGCACTGTTGGTGAGCGCCGCCCGGGATCGACTCATCATCGTATCTCGCAGGCGCCTGTCGGCCCGCAAGCAGGTCTTGCTGGTATTCCTGACCCTGGGGGTCGGCTACCTGTTCGAGCCACTGCTGCATGCGCTGGCGCCGATGTTGTCGCGTGGCATGGCCGCGTTTGCCGCTGCGGTAGTGGTTATACCGATAACCTTGAAGGTGCTGGTATGGCTGGACTCGGTGGACCTGCGCGAGGTCATCCAGCGCTGGCGCCGCCGAGGCTGACGTTACTGTGCCGCAGAGCTGCGCTTGGCCAGATCCTGCAGTTGTCGCTCGAGCTGACGGATACGTTGCTTGTCCTCGATATGCAGTTGTACCGACTGGCGGTCTGTGTGGGAAAGCTCGCGCAGGCGGCCGAGCATGTCGCTCTCCCAGTCGTTCTGGCTTTGCACAGCAAGGCTGTCATCTTGCTTACCCAGGAGGAGCCAATCCAGCGAGCAGCCATGCTGACTGGCCAGGTCTACGCAAAGTGAATATGGAATGCTGTCGCGAACTTTCCAGCTGCTCAGTGTCTGTGGGCTGACTTTCATGGCTCTTGCCAACTGAACGTCAGTCTCGGAGCCGGTAAGAAGCTTCAGGCGCGCCAGCACCGGTGTAAGCAATTGGCTATTCATAACAAATATCCATGACTGGTTTAACGACATTCTCTGGGCTTAAAATACTCGTTATGAATACTAGCCATTCGATTTGAGGAGATATCTTGGCATGAGAAGTACTTTGATGAAAAACCTTTCTATGACCGTAGCTAATACGCAGCACACTGGCGGCCTTTTCTTACGGCTAATTTTTTCAAGCAGCGCTGGCAGGTATGTTGTGTGAGTACTTACAAACTGGTCTGCCCGCACTGCAACAGCCGTATGCGCATTCGCACCAGTGAGGGTCGGCATATCTTTTTGCGCGTGGCCTACTTGCAATGTATCAATGAGGCTTGCGGCTGGTCGGTGAGGGCGGAGTTTGAAATGACCCACGAACTTTCACCCAGTGGCATGCCCAACCCGGAAGTACAGCTGCCATCTGCCGGCAAGGAATTGCGCAAGTCTGCTTTGGCACGTGATGAGGGGGCACCGAGTCGCCCGCGTTTGGGAAAGCCTTCGCAGGCGGCCACCAGGCACAGATAAAAAAACACCCCGCATGTGCGGGGTGTTTTTACTTAAGCTGCGATCAGCCGAGCAGTTGCAGGCCTGCGTGCTGAACCAGGTCCAGCAGCGGCTGCGGGTACACACCCAGGACGAAGGCCAGAATGGCGATGGCCAGCAGCATCACGCCGCCGGTGCGCTGTTCCCACTTCAGTGGGGCGTCGTGGCGACGCAGGTTCGGCTCGACCAGGTACAGGGTGACCATGACGCGCAGGTAGTAGTACACGCCGATGGCGCTACCGATCACCAGCGCACCGACCAGCCACCACAGCTGCGACTCGACGCCGGTGGCGATGATGTAGAACTTGCCGATGAAGCCAGCGGTCAGCGGAATGCCTGCCAGCGACAGCATCATCACGGTCAGTACCGCAGTCAGGTACGGACGGCGCCAGAAAAGGCCGCGGTATTCGTACAGTGCATCGGCGTCACGGCCGCCGTAAGGCGAGGACATCAGGGTGATGACACCGAAGGCGCCGAGGCTGGTGATCACATAGGTGACCAGGTACACGCCCATGGCTTCCATGGCCAGGCCCTTGCTGGCAACCAGGGCGATGACCAGATAGCCGAAGTGGGCAATGGACGAGTAACCGAGCAGGCGCTTGAGGTTGCTCTGGGTCAGCGCCAGCAGGTTACCGATCAGGATCGAGGCGACTGCAATCACGGCCAGTACGGTGCTCAGTACGCCGCTGCTGGCAGCAGGGGAGAGCATGAACAGGCGCACGACCACGGCGAACACGGCAACCTTGCTGGCGGTGGCCAGGAACGCGGCAACCGGCGCCGGGGCGCCTTCGTACACGTCCGGGGTCCACAGGTGGAACGGTACCAGCGACAGCTTGAAGGCCAGGCCGACCAGCATCATGCCCAGGCCCAGCTGGGCCAGCAGGCTCGGCATGCTGGTAGTGGCCAGGGCCTTGCCCAGCTGGTCGAAGGTCAGGCTGCCAGCGTCGGCGTACAGCAGGGCCATGCCGAACAGCAGGAAGGCGGAGCCGGCGGCCGACAGCACCATGTACTTGATGCCGGCTTCCAGCGAGCGCTTGTTGAAGAAGGCATACGCCACCAGGCCGTAGACCGGTACCGACAGCAGCTCCAGGCCGATGAACAGGCCGGCCAGGTGGTTGGCGCTGACCAGCACCAGGCCACCGAGGGCGGACATCAGCAGCAGCAGGTACAGCTCTTCACGGTTGCCCGGGAAGCCCTTGGAGCCTTCGCCGAGGTAGGCGTGGGCGAGGGTGACGCAGGCCAGCGTGGCAACCAGGATGATCGCCATGTACAGGCAGGCGAACTTGTCGATGGTAACCAGCGAGGTGACCGCCAGTGGCGCGACTTTCAGCGCCGGCAGAATCGACAGCAGGGCCAGGTTCAGGCCCACGGTGGACAGCAGGAAGGTCTGCGAGTGGTTGCGCTTCCAGGCGATCGCCAGCATCACCACCACCGTGGTGAGGGTGGTGATCAGCATCGGCGCCAATGCGATGAAGTGTTGAGTGGTGAATTCCATAGCGCTCTTACCGGGCCGAAGCGAGTTGAGTGAAAGCGGAACCGAGCCACTGCTGCACACCACTCATGGTGGCGGCAGAGGTGTCGAGGAACGGCTGTGGATACACGCCCAGCAGGATCAGCAGCCCGGCAAGGCCGAGGACCATGATCAGCTCGCGACCGTCCATGCCGGCCAGCACGGTGTCGGACTTGGCTGGGCCGAAGTAGGCACGGTGGATCATGATCAGCGAGTAAACCGAACCGAACACCAGGCCGGTGGTGGCGATCACGGTGATCCACGGTACATGCATGAAGCTGCCGATCAGGATCAGGAACTCGCCGACAAAGTTGCCGGTGCCTGGCAGGCCCAGCGATGCCGCCGCGAAGAACAGGCTGATGGCCGGCAGGTAGGCGATGCGGTGCCACAGGCCACCCATCTGACGCATGTCGCGGGTGTGCAGGCGCTCGTACAGCTGGCCGGACAGGATGAACAGCGCGGCAGCCGACAGGCCGTGGGCCAGCATCTGGATCACCGCGCCTTGCAGGGCCTGCTGGCTGCCGGAGTAGATACCGATCAGCACGAAGCCCATGTGCGAGACGCTGGAGAAGGCGATCAGGCGCTTGATGTCGGTTTGCGCAAAGGCCAGGAAGGCACCGTAGAAGATACCGATCAGGCCCAGGGTCATGGCGATCGGCGCGAACTCGGCCGAGGCGTTCGGGAACAGCGGCAGGGCGAAGCGCAGCAGGCCGTAGGCCGCGGTCTTCAGCAAGATACCGGCCAGGTCCACGGAACCTGCGGTCGGTGCCTGGGCGTGAGCGTCAGGCAGCCAGGAGTGGAACGGTACCACCGGCAGCTTCACCGCGAAGGCGATGAAGAAGCCCAGCATCAGCAGGTACTCGGTACCGGCCGGCAGGTCGGCCTTGAGCAGGTCGCTGTAGTTGAAGGTGATCACCCCGGTGTTGGTGTAGTTGACCAGCACCAGGCCAAGGATCGCTACCAGCATGATCAGGCCGCTGGCCTGGGTGAAGATGAAGAACTTGGTCGCCGCGTAGATCCGGGTCTTCTTGCCATCTGCCGAGCTGTGACCCCAGAGCGCGATGAGGAAGTACATCGGCACCAGCATCATTTCCCAGAAGAAGAAGAACAGGAACAGGTCCAGGGCCAGGAACACACCGACCACGCCGCCAAGGATCCACATCAGGTTGAGGTGGAAGAAGCCGACGTGGCGCTGGATTTCTTTCCAGGAGCACAGTACCGACAGCACACCGAGCAGGCCGGTGAGCAGGATCATCAGCAGCGACAGGCCATCGAGGGCCAGGTGGATGCTGATGCCGAAGCGCTGGATCCACTGGACTTTGTATTCCAGGGCCCAGGCAGGCTCGGCGCCCGGAGCAGGGGCGAGGGTGTAGTCGCCGTGAGCCCACAGCCAAAGGCCGATGCCGAGCAGCAGGGACATGGTCAGCAGTGCAATCCAGCGCGGCAGGGTGGCGCCGAAGCGCTCACCCAGCCAGCACAGGAAGCCGCCGATGAAGGGGATCAGGATCAGCCAAGGCAAAATCATGACGGGTTCGTTTCCTTTCGCAGAGTCGCAAGGTTCGCAAAGTTCATGGTCATACCGCTGCCACTACTACAGCGCCGAGTACCAGCACTGCGCCAACGGCGATAGAAGCGGTGTACCAGCGCAGCTGACCGGTCTCGGTCTTGCTCATGGCGACGTGGCCGCCGCGAGCCATGCGAGGGATGAGGCCGATGCTGCGGTCAACCGGATCCTTGCGCAGGATGTGGCTGATCAGCAGGTAAGGTTTGACGAACAGCTTGTCGTAGATCCAGTCGAAGCCCCAGGCGGCGAACCACCAAGCCGACAGGACGCGACCGATGCCACTGTTGGCGATCGCGCTGACCAGGCGGCGCTTGCCGAGGAACAGCATGGCCGACAGCAGGATACCGGCGATGGCGATGGCACCCGAGGTGATCTCCAGCGCGTGCTTGGCTTCGCCTCCGGCATGGCCGGCGCTCTCTGGCAGTACGCCTGCCAGCGGTGGGGTGATCCAGGCGCCGACGAAGGTCGACAGCACGATCAGCACACCCAGCGGCAGCCAGTGGCTGATGCCGTGGCCAGCATGGGCTTCGGTCTTCGCTTCGCCGTGGAAGGCGATGAAGATCAGGCGGAAGGTGTACAGCGACGTCATGAACGCGCCGACCAGGCCGGCGTACAGCAGGCCGGTGTTACCGCTGGCGAAGGCCTCCCAGAGGATTTCGTCCTTGGAGTAGAAGCCCACGGTCACGATCGGCAGGGCTGCCAGGGCAGCGCCACCCACCACGAAGCTGGCGTAGGCCAGTGGCAGTTTCTTCCACAGGCCGCCCATCTTGAAGATGTTCTGCTCGTGGTGGCAGGCAACGATCACTGCACCGGAGGCCAGGAACAGCAGGGCCTTGAAGAAGGCGTGGGTCATCAGGTGGAAGATCGCCGCGTCCCAGGCACCCACGCCCAGGGCCAGGAACATGTAGCCGATCTGGCTCATGGTCGAGTAGGCGAGGATACGCTTGATGTCGGTCTGCACCAGCGCGGCGAAGCCGGCCAGTACCAGGGTCACGCCACCGACGACGCCGACCAGGTGCAGGATGTCCGGCGCCAGCAGGAACAGGCCGTTGG
Organism: Pseudomonas sp. NBRC 111123; assembly: GCF_001320205.1. Classification (NCBI taxonomy): domain Bacteria; kingdom Pseudomonadati; phylum Pseudomonadota; class Gammaproteobacteria; order Pseudomonadales; family Pseudomonadaceae; genus Pseudomonas; species Pseudomonas sp. NBRC 111123. The sequence goes on along the minus strand of NZ_BCAZ01000050.1, from coordinate 12,007 downwards.
TACGGGCGATCAGGTACACGCCCGCAGTTACCATGGTTGCCGCGTGGATCAGTGCCGAAACCGGCGTCGGGCCTGCCATCGCGTCGGCCAGCCAGGTCTGCAGTGGCAGCTGGGCCGATTTACCGACCGCACCACCCAGCAGCATCAGGGTTGCCAGCACCATCCAAGTGTCGCCAGCCTGGAACTTCTGCGGTGCCAGCACCAGCAGTTCCTGCACGTTCAGGGTACCCAGCTGGGCGAACAGGATGAACAGGCCGATGGCCATGAACACGTCGCCGATCCGGGTGACGATGAACGCCTTGAGTGCCGCGTTACCGTTGTTGCGGTTGCTGTAGTAGAAACCGATCAACAGGTACGAGCACAGGCCCACGCCTTCCCAGCCGAAGTAGATGAACAGCAGGTTATCGCCGAGGATCAGGAACAGCATGCTGGCGATGAACAGGTTGGTGTACGAGAAGAAGCGCGAGTAACCGGCTTCGCCGCGCATGTACCAGGACGCGAACAGGTGGATCAGGAAACCGACACCGGTCACCACGCCAAGCATGGTCACCGACAGGCCGTCCAGGTACAGGGTGAAGTTCGGCGCGAAGCCGTCCACCGACATCCACTGCCACAGCAGCTGGCTGTACGCGCCGCCCTCAGGCGGGGCGACGTTGAATTGCCAGATGACGTAGGCAGCGGTGGCGGCCGAGAGGCCCACCGAGCCGACGCCGATCAGGGCGGACAGGTTCTCCGAGAACCGCCCGCGCGAGAACGACAGCAGCAGGAAGCCGACGAGGGGGAAGACGAAAGTCAGGAAGAGAAGGTTCATCCGCGCATCTCACTGGCAGCATCGATGTCGAGAGTGTGGAAGCGGCGATACAGCTGCAGCAGGATCGCCAGGCCAATGCTGGCCTCGGCGGCTGCCAGGCTGATCACCAGAATGAACATCACCTGGCCGTCGGGCTGGACCCAGCGGGCACCGGCGACGATGAACGCCAGGGCAGAGGCGTTCATCATGACTTCCAGGCTCATGAGCACGAAGAGGATGTTGCGGCGGACCATCAGGCCAACCAGACCTAAGCAGAACAGGATGCCGGCGACTGCCAGACCATGCTCGAGAGGGATAGCACCCATGATTTACTCCTTCGCCTCGTTGCGGCCCAGGTGGAAGGCGGTGACGGCTGCAGCCAGCAGCAGCATCGATGCCAGTTCGACCACCAGCAGGTACGGGCCGAACAGGCTGATACCCACTTCTTTCGGGCTGACGGTGGTACCGCTGATGGCCGCGCCGCTAGGGGAGACGAACAGCACGTACAGCAGCTCCAGCAGCAGCAGGGCGGCAAGGATCACCGGCCCGGCCCAGATGCCGGGCTTGAGCCAGCCCCTCTCCTGGGCGACCGAAGCCGGCCCGAGGTTGAGCATCATCACCACGAACACGAACAGCACCATGATGGCGCCGGCGTAGGCGATCACTTCCAGGGCGCCGGCGAACGGCGCACCCAGGGCGAAGAAGATCATCGCTACGGAAATCAGCGAGATGATCAGGTAAAGCAAGGCGTGCACGGGGTTGGTGCCCGTCACCACCCGAAGGGTGGAGACCACGGCGATCCCGGATGCGAAGTAGAAAGCGAATTCCATCTTTCTGTCCTTATGGGAGCAAGCTCTTCACGTTGATCGGCTCGGCTTCGTTCTGTGCAGCGCCCTTCGGCTTGCCAGCGATTGCCATACCCGCAACACGGTAGAAGTTGTAGTCAGGGTTCTTGCCGGGGCCGGAGATCAGCAGATCTTCTTTCTCGTACACCAGGTCCTGACGCTTGAACTCGGCCATTTCGAAATCCGGAGTCAGCTGGATCGCGGTGGTCGGGCACGCCTCTTCACACAGGCCACAGAAGATGCAGCGCGAGAAGTTGATGCGGAAGAATTCCGGGTACCAGCGGCCGTCCTCGGTTTCGGCCTTCTGCAGCGAGATGCAGCCGACCGGGCAGGCCACCGCGCAGAGGTTGCACGCTACGCAGCGTTCCTCGCCATCGGGGTCGCGGGTGAGGACGATGCGGCCGCGGTAGCGCGGCGGCAGGTACACAGGTTCTTCGGGGTACTGCAGGGTGTCGCGCTTGCGGAACCCGTGGGAGAACACCATTGCCAGGCTGCGCAGCTGGGTGCCGGTGCCCTTAACGATGTCGCCGATATACTTGAACATGGGTCAAATCCTCACTGGGCCGCGACGGCTGGCGTGTTGTAGAGCACGATCGCAGCGGTCACCAGCAAATTGATCAGGGTCAGCGGCAGGCAGAACTTCCAGCTGAAGTCCATCACCTGGTCATAGCGTGGGCGCGGGATCGAGGCGCGCAGCAGGATGAACAGCATGATGAAGAACGCGGTCTTCAGGGCGAACCACAGGAACGACAGTTGCGGCAGGATGCCGAACGGGCCGTGCCAGCCGCCGAAGAACAGGGTCACCAGCAGCGCCGAGATGAGGATGATGCCGATGTACTCACCGACAAAGAACATGCCCCATTTCATGCCGGCGTACTCGATGTGGTAGCCGTCGGCCAGTTCCTGCTCCGCTTCTGGCTGGTCGAACGGGTGACGGTGAGTCACGGCGACGCCAGCGATGAAGAAGGTGCAGAAGCCGAAGAACTGCGGAATGATGAACCACAGGTTCTGTGCCTGGTATTCAACGATGTCGCGCATGTTGAACGAACCCACCTGCACCACCACGCCCATCAGCGCCAGGCCCAGGAACACTTCGTACGACACGGTCTGTGCCGAGGCACGCAAGCTGCCCAGCAGGGCGTACTTGTTGTTCGACGACCAGCCGGCGAACAGCACCGCGTAGACCGACAGGCCGGCCATGGCGAAGAAGAACAGCAGGCCGATGTTCAGGTCGGCGACGCCCCACAGCGGGGTGATCGGGATTACGCAGAAGGCGATCAGCAGTGCACTCATGGCCACGACCGGCGCCAGGGTGAAGATCATGCGATCGACGAAGGGCGGGTTCCAGTCTTCCTTGAAGAACATCTTCAGCATGTCGGCAGCGATCTGGAACATGCCGAACGGGCCGACGCGGTTCGGACCGTAACGGTCCTGCCACCAGCCCAGCAGGCGCCGCTCGACGAAGCTGAGCAGCGCGCCGCAGACCACCACCGCAAGCAGGACCACAACGGCCCGGACCACGGTGAGGATCACATCGATCACTTCGGGGGTGAACCAGCTCATTGTGCTGCCTCCTGCAGACCTTCGACGGATGCACCGAAGATGGCAGGCGGAATGCCGGCCAGGCCTTTGGGCAACGCAACCAGGCCAGCGCCCAGTTCTTCATTGATGCGCAGCGGCAGGCGCAGGGCCACACCGGCCACGTTCAGGCTCAGCAGCGCGCCGTCGTTGACACCCAGGCGGTCGGCTTCGGACTTGGCCAGGCCGACGTAGGCGGCCGGGATGCGCTCTTGCACCGGGGCGGCGCGCGAGGAGCTTTCTTCGCTGCCGAACAAGTGGAAGAACGGTACCGCAGTCCAGGTGCCACGGGCCGGGTTGAACGCGCCGGGGATGGCGTTGAACCAGTTCAGGCGATCACCTTGCGATTCGATCAGACGAACGCCCGGGTCACCGGCACGCAGGTGGCCACCGACCTCGTCCTGGAACTTGTTCCAGGCTTGCGGCGAGTTCCAGCCCGGCGACCAGGCGAACGGCACCTGCTGGCGCGGTTCGGCCGAGCCCGAGTAGCCTTCCATGGAGAAGGCGAACGCGGTGTCCTTGTCCTGCGGCGTACGCGGCTCGTGCACGCTGATATTGGCGCGCATGGCGGTACGGCCCGAGTAGCGCAGCGGCTCACGGGCAAGCTTCATGCCCTTGATGCGGAACGCGGCGCTTGGGGCGGCGTTGATGATACCGGCCAGTTGCGGCGCGGCTTCGGCGCAGGCGCTGGTGACGTGGTCCAGCTGGGTCCAGTCGACCGGCTTGTTCAGCAAGGTGGCACGCAGGGCGTGCATCCAGCGCCAGCCTTCGTGAACCAGGATGCTGCTGTCCAGGTACTGCGGGTCGAACACCTGGAAGAAGCGCTGGGCGCGGCCTTCCTGGCTGACCAGAGTACCGTCGCCTTCGGCGAACGAGGCCGCCGGCAGTACCAGATGGGCGCGATCGACAGTGGCGGTCTTGGAGTGGTCGGCGACGATCACTACCTTGGCCGCGGCCAGGGCTGCATCGACCTTGGCAGCTGGTACGCGGGCGTACAGGTCGTTTTCCAGCACGACGATGGCGTCGGCCTTGCCGCTGATGACGGCGTCCAGCGCAGCATCGACCGACTCGCCACCCAACATGGCCATGCCCAGGCTGTTGGCCTCAGGCACCACCAGGCTCAGCGAGCCGTTCTTCTCGCGCAGCTTCAGGGCCTTGGCGATGTTGGCGGCGGCTTCGATCAGCGCAGGGTCGGCCAGCGAAGTACCGGCAACCACCAGCGGGCGCTTGGCCGCGACCAGGGCGTCGGCGATGCGCTGGGCCAGGGCCTTGGCTTCGTCGTCCAGGCCGGCAACAGCCGGTGCGCTCGGGTCGATGGCGTGGGCCACGGCGAAACCGATGCGGGCCAGGTCGGCCGGGGCGGCGTGTACGCATTCTTCGGCGACGTCGTCCAGCTTGGTTTCAGCCAGCGAGGCGATGAACAGCGGGTACAGTGCGTGCTGGCCGATGTTCTTCACGGCGGCGTCCAGCCAAGGCTGCACTTTCATCGCTTCGGCCATGGCCTCGGCCTTGCCTTTGGTGGCCTGGCGCACGGACAGCGCCACACGGGCAGCGGTCTGGGTCAGGTCTTCACCGAGCACGAACACGGCGTCGTGGTCTTCGATGTCGCGCAGGGTCGGCACCGGCAGCGGGCTGTTGTTCAGCACGTTCAGTGCCAGGCGCACGCGGGCCAGTTCGCCTTCTTCCATACCGGAGTAGAAGTAGTCGGCGCCGACCAGCTCACGCAGGCCGTAGTTGCTTTCGAGGCTGGCGCGTGGCGAGCCGATGCCGACGATGGTACGGCCGCGCAGCAGGTCGGCGGCCTTGTCCAGGGCAGCGTCCAGGCCCAGCTTGGTGCCGTCGGCCAAGTGTGGCTGGCGCGGGCGGTCCTTGCGGTTGACGTAGCCGTAGCCGAAGCGGCCGCGGTCGCACAGGAAGTACTGGTTGACCGAGCCGTTGAAGCGGTTTTCGACCCGACGAAGTTCGCCGTAGCGTTCACCCGGGCTGATGTTGCAGCCGCTGGAGCAGCCGTGGCAGATGCTTGGGGCGAACTGCATGTCCCACTTGCGGTTGTAGCGCTCGGAGTGGGTCTTGTCGGTGAACACGCCGGTCGGGCAGACCTCGGTCAGGTTGCCGGAGAACTCGCTTTCCAGCACGCCGTCTTCGACGCGGCCGAAGTACACGTTGTCGTGGGCGCCGTACACGCCCAGGTCGGTACCACCGGCATAGTCCTTGTAGTAACGCACGCAGCGGTAGCAGGCGATGCAGCGGTTCATCTCATGGGCGATGAACGGGCCGAGGTCCTGGTTCTGGTGGGTACGCTTGGTGAAACGGTAGCGGCGCTCGTTGTGGCCGGTCATTACCGTCATGTCCTGCAGGTGGCAGTGACCGCCTTCCTCGCACACCGGGCAGTCGTGCGGGTGGTTGGTCATCAGCCATTCGACGACGCTGGCGCGGAACGCCTTGGACTCGTCATCGTCGATGGAGATCCAGGTGCCGTCGGAGGCAGGGGTCATGCAGGACATGACGATACGACCACGGGTGTCGTTCTCGTCGGTGTACTGCTTGACCGCACACTGCCGGCAGGCGCCGACGCTACCGAGCGCCGGGTGCCAGCAGAAATAAGGGATGTCGAGGCCGAGCGACAGACAAGCCTGTAACAGGTTGTCTGCACCGTTGACTTCGAGCGCTTTGCCGTCTACGTGGATAGTGGCCATTGTTCAAAGTTCTTCGTTGGCCCGCGTGAGCGGGCGTGGCTAATGGAAATCGGTGAGCTTGCGACACGCCGCGAACGAATCGGGCCTGCCGGCAAGCTGGCGAGTGGCACGGACCACCCGCTTAATCATCTTGTTATGCGCCGACCACGATCGGCTTGGCCAGGTTAGGGCGCAGGGTGTCGGCAGCGCTTGCTGGGGCGACACCGGCCTCGAACTCGGACCGGAAGTATTTGATGGCGCTGCCCAATGGCTCGACGGCACCTGGTGCGTGAGCACAGAAGGTACGGCCTGGGCCGAGGAAGTTGACCAGCCCCAGCAGCGTCTCGATGTCTTCGGCGCGGCCCTGGCCTTTCTCCAGTGCGCGCAGCATCTTCACGCTCCACGGCAAGCCGTCACGGCATGGGGTGCACCAGCCGCACGATTCGCGTGCGAAGAACTCTTCCATGTTGCGCAGCAGCGAGACCATGTTGACGCTGTCGTCGACCGCCATGGCAAGGCCGGTACCCATACGCGTGCCGACCTTGGCGATGCCACCGGCGTACATCTGTGCGTCGAGGTGCTCGGGCAGCAGGAAACCGGTACCGGCGCCGCCTGGCTGCCAGCACTTGAGCTTGAAGCCATCGCGCATGCCGCCGGCGTAGTCTTCGAACAGCTCGCGGGCGGTGACGCCGAACGGCAGTTCCCACAGGCCCGGGTTCTTCACCTTGCCGGAGAAGCCCATCAGTTTGGTGCCGTGGTCTTCGCTGCCTTCACGGGCCAGCGACTTGTACCAGTCGTTGCCGTTGGCAACGATGGCTGGCACGTTGCACAGGGTTTCGACGTTGTTCACGCAAGTCGGCTTGCCCCACACACCAACGGCGGCCGGGAAGGGCGGCTTGGAGCGCGGGTTGGCGCGGCGGCCTTCCAGCGAGTTGATCAGTGCGGTTTCTTCACCGCAGATGTAGCGCCCGGCACCGGTGTGCACGAACAGCTCGAAGTCAAAACCGCTGCCCAGGATGTTCTTGCCCAGCAGGCCTGCGGCCTTGGCTTCATCGATGGCACGGTTGAGGTTCTTCGCCGCGGTGGTGTACTCGCCACGCAGGAAGATGTAGCCACGGTAGGCCTTCAGGGCGCGGGCGCTGATCAGCATGCCCTCGACCAGCAGATGGGGCTGTTGCTCCATCAGCATGCGGTCCTTCCAGGTGTTCGGCTCCATTTCGTCCGCGTTGCACAGCAGGTAGCGGATGTTCATGGATTCGTCTTTGGGCATCAGGCCCCACTTCACGCCAGTGGGGAAGCCTGCACCGCCACGGCCCTTGAGGCCAGAGTCCTTGACGCTTTGCACGATGTCGTCAGCGGACATGTCTGCCAGCGCCTTGCGCGCGGCGGCATAGCCGTTCTTCGACGCGTACTCGGCCAGCCAGACGGGCTCGCCGTCATCACGCAGGCGCCAGGTCAGCGGGTGGGTTTCGGCCGAACGCGCGATGCGGTTGGCCGGGCCGAAGGAAGTAATGGTCATACGTAACCCTCCAGCAGTTTGGAAACGCCAGCCGGCTGCACGTCACCGAAGGTGTCGTCATCGATCATCAGCGCCGGGGCTTTGTCGCAGTTGCCCAGGCAGCACACCGGTAGCAGGGTAAAGCGCCCGTCCGCGGTGGTCTGGCCGAGGCCGATACCCAGCTCGCTCTGGATCTGGCTGACCACGGATTCGTGGCCACCGATGTAGCAGACCATGCTGTCGCACACACGGATGATGTGGCGGCCAACAGGCTGACGGAAGATCTGGCTGTAGAACGTGGCCACACCTTCGACGTCGCTGGCCGGGATGCCCAGCACTTCGCCGATGGCATGAATGGCGCCGTCCGGCACCCAGCCACGTTCCTTCTGGACGATCTTCAAAGCCTCGATGGACGCCGCGCGCGGGTCCTCGTAGTGATGCATTTCGTGCTCGATGGCCGAGCGCTCGGTTTCGCTCAGGGCGAAACGGTCTGTCTGGATAAGCGTGCTGTTCATGCTTAGCGGTCCACGTCAGCCATAACGAAGTCGATACTGCCCAGGTACGCAATGAGGTCGGCGACCATGCTGCCTTTGATCACAGAAGGGATCTGCTGCAGGTGCGGGTAGCTCGGGGTACGGATCCGGGTGCGGTAGCTCATGGTGCCGCCATCGCTCGTCAGGTAGTAACTGTTGATGCCCTTGGTGGCCTCGATCATCTGGAACGACTCGTTGGCCGGCATGACCGGGCCCCACGAGACTTGCAGGAAGTGCGTGATCAGGGTCTCGATGTGCTGCAGGGTGCGCTCTTTCGGCGGCGGCGTGGTCAGCGGGTGGTCCGCCTTGTACGGGCCTTCCGGCATGTTGCGCAGGCACTGGTCGATGATGCGGATACTCTGGCGCATCTCCTCGACACGGACCATGCAGCGATCATAGGCATCGCCGTTGTGGGCCAGCGGTACTTCGAACTCGAAGTTTTCGTAGCCGGAGTAAGGGCGGGCTTTACGCAGGTCGAAGTCGCAACCGGTGGCGCGCAGGCCGGCGCCGGTGGTACCCCACTCCAGGGCTTCCTTGGTGTTGTACGCGGCAACGCCAATGGTACGGCCCTTGAGGATGCTGTTCTGCAGGGCAGCCTTGGTGTACTCGTCGAGGCGCTTGGGCAGCCATTCGACGAAGTCCTTGACCAGCTTGTCCCAGCCGCGCGGCAGGTCGTGGGCGACGCCACCGATGCGGTACCAGGCCGGGTGCAGGCGGAAACCGGTGATCGCTTCGATCACGGTGTAGGCGCGCTGGCGGTCGGTGAAGGTGAAGAACACCGGGGTCATTGCGCCGACGTCCTGGATGTAGGTACCCAGGAACAGCAGGTGGCTGGTGATACGGAAGAACTCGGCCAGCATGATACGGATCACGTCGACCTTCTGGGGCACCTGGATGCCGGCCAGCTTCTCGACCGCGAGCACGTACGGCAGGTTGTTCATCACCCCGCCGAGGTAGTCGATACGGTCGGTGTAAGGGATGAAGCTGTGCCAGGACTGGCGCTCGGCCATTTTTTCGGCACCACGGTGGTGGTAGCCGATGTCCGGTACGCAGTCGACGATCTCTTCACCGTCCAGCTGCAGGACGATACGGAAGGCACCGTGGGCCGAAGGGTGGTTGGGGCCGAGGTTGAGGAACATGTAGTCCTCGTTGGCGCCCTGACGCTTCATGCCCCAGGCTTCCGGGTTGAAGCGCGCCGATTCCTCTTCAAGCTGCTGCTTGGCCAGGGTCAGGCTGTAGGGGTCGAACTCGGTGGCACGGGCCGGGTAGTCCTTGCGCAGCGGGTGACCTTCCCAGGTCGGCGGCATCATGATGCGGCTGAGGTGTGGGTGGCCGGCGAAGTCGATGCCGAACATGTCCCAGACTTCGCGCTCGTACCAGTTGGCGTTTGGCCAGATGCCGGTGACGGTTGGCAGGTTCAGGTCGCCTTCGCTGAGCGACACCTTGATCATCACGTCGCTGTTACGTTCCACCGACAGCAGGTGGTAGAACACACTGAAGTCGGCAGCTGGCAGGCCGCGGCGCTGGGTGCGCAGGCGTTCGTCGACGCCGTGAAGGTCGTACAGCATGCTGTAAGGCTTGGCGACGCCACGCAGGAAGCTGAGCACTTCCTTGAGCTGGGCGCGCTTGACCCACAGCACGGGCATGCCGGTGCGGGTTTCCTGGGCGACGAATGCGTCGGCGCCAAAACGGTTGTGCAGTTCGACGACCACATCCTGGTCGTCAGCCTTGTAGGGCGGAATGAAAATAGCGTTGTCCGCTGTCATGGTCTCGGTCGCTTTGGGTCAGCGTTAAGAATGAAGCCAGGCCGCCGGCTCCTTCGGGAGCGGGCGGCAGGTCGCTGGATCAGACTTCGTCGGGGCTGCGCAGGTTGGTTACCGCAATGCGCTGTTCGCGACGCAGGTCTTTCTGGGCTGGCATCTCGGCACGGTAGATGCCTTGATCACCAACCACCCAGGAAAGCGGGCGTCGTTCTTGGCCGATCGACTCCTGCAGCAGCATCAAGCCTTGCAGGAAAGCCTCAGGGCGCGGCGGGCAGCCAGGCACGTAGACGTCCACGGGGAGGAACTTGTCGACCCCCTGAACGACCGAGTAGATGTCGTACATGCCGCCGGAGTTGGCGCACGAACCCATGGAGATGACCCACTTGGGCTCGAGCATCTGCTCGTACAGGCGCTGAATGATCGGCGCCATTTTGACGAAGCAGGTACCGGCAATGACCATGAAGTCGGCCTGACGCGGCGAGGCCCGGATGACTTCGGCGCCGAAGCGGGCGATGTCGTGGGGTGCCGTGAAGGCCGTGGTCATTTCCACGTAGCAGCAGGACAGGCCGAAGTTGTACGGCCAGAGGGAGTTCTTGCGACCCCAGTTGACCGCGCCACGCATCACATCTTCAAGCTTGCCCATGAAGATGTTCTTGTGGACCTGGTCCTCGAGCAACTGGTCGGTGACGGTTTCCCGATCACCTACCGGGTATTGCTCGTTGGGCGCATCCGGATCGATTCTGGTGAGATTGTATTGCATTGCCAAAGCCTCATTGTTTCAGCTTCGCTTGCCGCTTGCGGCGACCTTCGGGAGCCCAGTCAAGGGCCCCGACGCGCCAAAGGTAGACAAGACCAGCCAACAGAATTGCTATGAAAACGAGTGCTTCGACGAATCCGGTCCAGCCGCTTTCGCGGACGGACACAGACCATGCATACAGGAAGAGGGCTTCGATATCGAAGATCACGAACAGCATCGCGACCAGATAGAATTTGGCGGACAGGCGCAGGCGGGCGCTGCCGACGGGCAGCATGCCGGATTCGAAGGGTTCGTTCTTGGCACGGCCCCAAGCCTTGCTACCGAGCAGGCTGGAGAGGCCGAGCATGAAGGCACACAGGCCGACGACACCCAGAAGGAAGATGGCAAAGCCCCAGTTGTGGGCGATGAGTCCTGCCGAATCGGACATGCTAGAGATCCTTATACAGAGACCCAGCTCTGCAGTCTGAAATAAGTAGAGCGGCGACGTGGTGTCGCAGGTGCAGTGACCAAATGTCGCAGCTGAATCAATCGCGCTGATTTTATGGGTAAACCCGGTGCAAGTAAAATTTCCGTTGCAAATTTATTCGTAGGATTTAGAACAAATCCCGCTCCTAACTGGCTGAAAGCCTTGATATTCGGGCATTGCATGCGGTTTTGTTAATTATGTTTCTTGCCACGGGTAACGAATGACAAACTTCGTAATGATAATTGATATCATTTGAGCTGATGCCTTCTAATTTGTCTGTTCTGTGCCTTGTAAAGTTCATTTACGGGCTTGCCCTACTTGCAAATGCGAAATAGTCCTGTTCTAGCAGCTTCCGACACCGCGCGCACCGCTCTGGGTCAATACTTTATCGGTTGAGCCATGGCGAACGGATGAAGCAATCGCCCATTGGCCAAGCCAGTAGGCGAGGATGATCACGTAGGGCGCGGCAGCGAACGGGCTGACGAAGCGGTCAATGCCGATCAGGCTGTCAGAGAACACGAACAGGCAGGCGCCGAGCGCGGCGATACCACCGCAGGCCAGGGCCCGCCAGAGCATGGCGCTGATCGCCAATGCGTAGACCGACACCGGAAGCAGCAGCGGGCCAAGGCCATGGCTGGCAAGCACGCTGAACAGGCTGACGCCGATGATGGCACTCGACAGCAGTGCGGGCAGGGCGGGGCGTAAAGTCAGGCCGCAATAGGCGCGCAGGTAGGCGAGGTGGGCGCAAAGGAAGGCGGCCAGGCCGAACACGAACAGGTCAGCGGGGATGGCCAGAAGAATGTCGCCGAGCACCGAGAAAGCCAGGCCGACGCTGATCCCGCGGCGATAGGGTGTGGCGGGGGCGCTGCGCAGCCAGGCGATCAGGGCCAGTACCGGGACGGGTTTGGCCAGCAGGCCGAGCACGGTGTTGTCGCTGGCCAGTGCATATATATAGAGAGAAGCGGCGGCCAGGGCGATGACGATCAGGTGGCTTGGGCGGGGCATGGGCGATCCTTGCTGCTGTGCTGCCACAAGCATAGACTTGATCGCGGTTTTTGCTGCTCCCAGGTTGGCTGCAATCCTTGTAGGAGCGGCCTTGCGT
>NZ_BCAZ01000049.1:0-41310 GCF_001320205.1 Pseudomonas sp. NBRC 111123 | reverse complement strand
AAAACCAGTGCAGTACCTGTGGGAGCGGCTTTAGCCGCGAAAGGGCCGGTACAGCCCTAAAACCCTTCCTGAACCATCTGCAGGAAGGTCGCCACCACCCGCCGTGAACGCTGTTCGCTCAGGCACACCAAGGTCTCGGTCAGGTGCCGCTGGCAATCTTGGGTTGCCTGTGCCGGCCTCTTCGCGGCTCAAGCCGCTCCCACAGGTACTGCATAGTTTGTGAAACCAGTGCAGTACCTGTGGGAGCGGCTTTAGCCGCGAAAGGGCCGGTACAGCCCTACAACCCTTCCTGAACCATCTGCAGGAAGGTCGCCACCACCCGCCGTGAACGCTGTTCACTCAGGCACACCAAGGTCTCGGTCAGGTGCCGCTGGCAATCGACAATCGGCAATGCACACACCCGTGCATCCGCGCCAAACTCGGCTGCCGACACCACCCCCACGCCAATCCCCACCACCACGGCCTCGCGCGCTGCCTCGCGTCCTTCCACCTGGATTGCCGGGCGAATGCGCAAGCCTGCGCGCTGCATCTCTTCTTCCAGCGTCTGCCGCGTCACCGACCCCGGCTCGCGCAGCACCAGTGGCGTGTCGTCCAGGTCCGCCAGGTTGATCGAGCCGCGGCTGGCCCACGGGTGGTTGTGCGAGACGAACGCCACCATCGGGTCGCGGCGCAGCGGCACGCAGTACAGCCGCTCGTCATCGACATCGCGCCCGAGCAACGCCAGGTCGGCCTGGTAGCTGAACAGCCGTGAAAGCGACTCATCGGTGTTGCCCGTTTCGACCTTGACCTGGATGCCCGGGTAGCGTTGGCAGAAGCGGGCGATCTGCGGCAGCACGTGCACCGGCGCATCCACCGCCAGTACCAGGCTGCCGGTGTGCAGGGCACGTGAATCCTGCAGCAGGTCATGGGCCTCGGCCTCGCAGGCGAACAGGCGCTGGCTGATACCCAGCAGGCGCTCGCCCAGGTCGGTCAATTGCACCGAGCGCTTGTTGCGGTGGAACAGCAGCACGCCGAAGCGCTCCTCGAGCTTGCGCACCTGGTCGGACACCGCCGGCTGGGTCAGAAACAGTTTTTGCGCCGCGCGGGTGAAGCTGCCATGCACGGCTACCGCATGGAACGCCTTGAGTTGAGCGTGGGAAACCGACATGCCGACTCCAGTAACAAGCTGAACTTATGTGTGAAATACGATAAATCGATTTTATTTATCAGTCAGCAACTGTTTCCATACGTTTCAACCCGAGGCCGCCGCCATGAGCAGCGGCCGGGCCATGGCCCGCACACCGGTGCCATCTGACCAGATGACGAGCCTTCGTCATGCAGTGCGCAACACAACAACAAGACAGGCGTTTTTTAACAATCTGCCGGCACACTTGAGCAAGAGGTCAGAGTCAATGAATCAGTCACTAGCCGCGATGAAACGCTGGCGCATCCAGATTTTTGCTATCACCTGGCTGGCTTACGCCGCCTTCTACTTCACCCGCAAGGCCTTTTCGGTGGCCAAGCTCGGCATCGGTGAAGACCCGACATTCATGCTCGACAAGGCCGCGATGGCCAACCTCGACGCCATCTACCTGGCCGCCTACGCCGTGGGCCAGTTCACCTGGGGCATGCTTGCCGACCGTTTCGGCCCGCGCGTGGTGGTGCTGGGCGGCTTGCTGATCTCGGCGGTGGCCGCGGTGGTGATGGGCAGTTACGCGACCTTCCCGATCTTCGCCACCTGCATGCTGATCCAGGGCCTGGCGCAATCCACCGGCTGGGCCGGGCTGTGCAAGAACATCGGCAGCTTCTTCCCGGCCTCGCAGCGCGGGCGAGTGCTGGGGCTGTGGAGTTCGTGCTACGCCTTCGGCGGCCTGGTCGCTTCGCCGTTCGCCGGCTGGTGGGCGTATACCCTGGTAGGCACCTGGCATGCCGCGTTCTTCTCCAGTGCTGCGGTGGTGGCCGGTGTGGCCGTGCTGTTCTTCTTCCTGCAGCGCAACAAGCCGGAAGACGTCGGCCTGCCGGCGGTCGAACCAGAGCCGCAGAGCATGGCTCCGGGTGGCAACCTGTGCAGCGTATGGGCGCCGCTGCGCGAGATCCTGCGCAACCGCACCGTGCTGACCCTGGGCCTGGCCTATTTCCTGTTGAAACCTGCGCGCTACGCCATCCTGCTGTGGGGCCCGGTGATCGTCTTCGAGCAGATGCCTTCGGTCGGCAAGGTCGGCGCGGCGATCATCCCCACCGCTTTTGAACTGGCGGGGCTGCTCGGCCCGATCATCATCGGCCTGGCTTCGGACAAGCTGTTCGGCGCCCGGCGCATGCCGGCCTGCGTGATCAGCCTGGTGCTGCTGACCGTGACCCTGGCAGCGTTCATGGCGGCCATGCACACCGGCAGCATCGTGATGGTGGTGGCCTTGCTGTTTGTCATGGGCCTGACCCTGTACGGGCCGGACTCGATGATCAGCGGCGCGGCGGCGATCGATTTCGGCACGGCCAAGGCCGGCGCCACCGCCGCGGGCTTCGTCAACGGCTGCGGCTCGGTGGGCGCGGTGCTCGGCGGCTTGCTGCCGGGCTATTTCGACAGCGTCACGGTGTTCATCGTGTTCGCCGGTTGCGCGCTGTTCTCGGCCCTTGTGCTGCTGCCGCACTGGAACAGCCGCCCGGCCGGTACGCCCCAGGCCAATGACGTGGCACCCAATACCAGCATGGCGATCAAGCCACTGCGTACCTGAAGGAAAGCGAGCGAATGAGACCCTTTTGGCTGCAACAGGCCCTGGAATCGGAGCAGGACGCGGTGTGCCCGCCCCTTGAAGGCGATGCCCGCTGCGATGTGTGCATCGTCGGCGGGGGCTACACCGGCTTGTGGACCGCGCTGATGCTCAAAGAGGCGGTGCCGGCGCTGGACGTGGTGCTGATCGAGGCCGACATCTGCGGCGCCGGTGCCAGTGGCCGCAATGGCGGGTGTGCATTGTCGTGGTCGGCCAAGTACTTCACCCTCGAACGCCTGTTCGGGGTGGCCGAGGCGGTGCGCCTGGTACGCGAGTCGGAGCGCAGCATCGGGGCCATCGGTGCGTTCTGTTCGGCCAATGGCATCGATTGCGACTACCGCCTGGACGGCACCTTGTACACAGCCACCAACCAGGCTCAGGTCGGTGGCACCGATGCGGTGATTGCGGCGCTGCAGCAGAAGGGGATCAATTCGTTCGAGCGCCTGCCACTGGACCAGGTCCAGCAGCTGGCTGGTTCGACGCGGCACCTGGAGGGCTGGTTCTCGCCAGCCGCCGCCACGGTGCAGCCGGGCAAGCTGGTGCGCGGTTTGCGCCGGGTCGCCCTGCAGCGCGGGGTGCGCATCTATGAAGGCACGGCCATGACCGGCCTGGAACATGGCGCCCCGGCCCAGGTGCGTACCGCCGGCGGTACGATTCGCGCCGACCGCGTGGTGCTCGGCCTCAATGCCTGGATGGCGCGGGCCTTCCCGCAGTTCGAGCGCAGCGTGGCGATTGTCTCCAGTGACATGGTGATCACCGAACCTTGCCCCGAACTGCTGCGCGAGATCGGCTTGAACACCGGGGTCAGCGTGCTCGACTCACGGATTTTCGTCCACTACTACCACAACACCAGTGATGGCCGGCTGATGCTTGGCAAGGGCGGCAACACCTTCGCCTATGGCGGGCGCATGTTGCCGGTGTTCGACCAGCCATCGCCGTACCGGCCGCTGCTGCGCGAAAGCCTCGGTGAATTCTTCCCGGCGTTGGCCCAGGTCCCGCTCGCGGCCAGCTGGAACGGCCCGTCGGACCGCTCGGTGACCGGGTTGCCGTTCTTCGGCAAGCTGGATGGGCAGGGCAATGTGTTCTATGGCTTCGGTTATTCCGGCAGCGGGGTCGGGCCGTGCCACATGGGCGGGCAGATCCTGTCGTCGCTGGCGCTGGGCCTGGACAACCCGTGGACCCGTTCGCCTCTGGTCAAGGGGCCGCTGGGGCTGTTCCCGCCCGAGCCTATCCGCTACCTCGGCTCGCTGATGGTGCGCAACGCCATCCGTCGCAAGGAGCACGCCGAAGACCGTGGCGTTCGGCCGCGCCGGCTGGATGTGCGCCTGGCGCGTTTCGCGGCGGCGGCGGGCAAGGCTGACAAAGCATGAGATTTCTTGTCGATCCACTGCCCGAGGGCGTATAAACTGCTCCCACTTTTGGCCGGTCGCTTCCTGAACCGGCCGTTGAAACAAAGAGAGTCGACATGGGCGCACAGTGGAAAGCCAAACATAGAGAAACAGCTGCCAACGCCAAGGGCAAGATCATGGGCAAGCTGGCCAAGGAAATTCAGATCGCGGCCAAGTCCGGCGCCGATCCGGACATGAACCCGCGCCTGCGCCTGGCCATCGTCCAGGCCAAGAAAGCGTCGATGACCCGTGAGACCCTTGAGCGTGCGATCAAGAAAGGCGCAGGCCTGGACGGCGAGGCGGTGCAGTACCATGCCGTCAGCTACGAGGGCTTCGCCCCGCACCAGGTGCCCCTGATCGTCGAGTGCCTGACCGACAACGTCAACCGCACCGTGGCCCAGATCCGCGTGCTGTTCCGCAAGGGCCAGCTGGGCGCCAGCGGCTCGGTGACCTGGGACTTCAACCACGTCGGCCTGATCGAAGCCACTCCGGAAGGCGATGCCGACCCGGAAATGGCCGCCATCGAAGCCGGTGCCCAGGACTTCGAGGAAGGTGAAGAAGAGGGTTCGACCCTGTTCATCACCGATACCACCGACCTGGATGCCGTGCAGAAGGCGCTGCCGGACCATGGCTTCACTGTTACTTCGGCAAAGATCGGCTACACCCCGAAAAACCCGGTGAGCGCGGCCAGCCTGAGTGCTGAAGCGCTGGCCGAGGTTGAGGCGTTCCTCGAAGCGATCGACGAGAACGATGACGTGCAGAACGTCTACGTTGGCCTGACCGCTTAATCGCTGGGGCCGCTTTGCGGCCCTTTCGCGACACAAGGCTGCTCCGACAGGTACAGCGCCGCTGTCAAGTGTGGCGCTGTCCTGTAGGCGCGGCCTTGTGTCGCGACACGAGGGCGAAGCCCTCGCCAGCAATCCGGAGCCGAACACCGATGAACCCCACCTTCGCCTCCCTCAGCCTCGCCCACCTGCGCACCCTCGACTGCCTCCTGCAGCTCAAGAACCTCAGCCACGCCGCCGACCGCCTGGGCGTCAGCCAATCGGCCCTGAGCCGCCAGCTGGCCCATCTGCGTGAAGCCTTCGACGACCCGCTGCTGGTACGCCAAGGCCGCGGCTATGTGCTCAGCGAACACGCCGAGGCGCTGGTCGAGCCCCTGCGCCAGGTGCTCGAAGAGCTCCAGGCTCTGCGCCAACCCGCCACCTTCGACCCGGCCCGCTGCGAGCGGCGCTTTTGCCTGGCCGCCTCCGACTACGTGGCCGAGCACATGCTGCCGCTGCTGGTGGCTGCGCTGGAGCAGGAAGCGCCGGGGGTGTCCATTGACTACCGCACCTGGCAGGCGGGGCAGTACGCCTTGCTGGCCAGCGGCGAGATCGACCTGGCCACCACCTTGTTCGACGAATCGCCGCCCAACCTGCATGGTCGCCTGCTCGGTGAAGACCGCGCAGTGTGCCTGATGCGCCGGGATCATCCGTTGACCGCTCTGCAGGTGCTTGGGCAGGACGATTACCTGGCCTATAAGCACGTGCGCATTTCCGGCGGTGGCGACAAGGACAGCTTCATCGATCGCCACCTGCGCGCCCAGGGTTTGCAGCGGCGGATCAGCCTGGAAGTGCCGTTCTTCTCGGCCACCGTGCAGGTGCTCGGCAACAGCCAGGCGCTGGCCACCGTGCCCGAGCACATCGCCCGGCAGCTGTGCCGCCTGCATGGGCTGGCGTGGCGGCCGTTGGGGTTTGTCGAGCATACCCAGCGCTATTGGGTGGTGTGGCATCAGCGCTTGCAGGCTTCGGCCGAGCACCGCTGGTTGCGTAACCGGGTGTTCGAGCTGTGGCGCCAGTCGCAGTTCGGTGTGCAGGGCGCCGTTGCGCAATTGCCATAGCAGGTATGCGCAAAGCGGGGTTATCTGCCTGGGCGCAGGCGCCTAGACTGGGGGCATTGTGTGGTCTGCGCCGGCCTCTTCGCGGGTAAACCCGCTCCCACAGGTGTTCCACTGCTCTGAAGACCTGTGGTGATCCTGTGGAAGCGGGTTTACCCGCGCAAAGGCCGGCGCAGACAGAAGATAAGCCACAGGAGAGCGCGCGTGACCCCAGAACAATTCCGCCAGTACGGCCACCAGCTGATCGACCTGATCGCCGACTACCGCCAATCCGTCGGTGAGCGCCCGGTCATGGCGCAGGTCGAGCCGGGCTACCTCAAGGCCCAGTTGCCACAAGGCGCCCCACAGCAGGGCGAGCCGTTCGAAGCCATCCTTGAAGACGTCAATCGACTGGTCATGCCTGGCCTGTCGCACTGGCAGCACCCGGATTTCTACGGCTACTTTCCGTCCAACGGCACCCTGTCGTCGGTGCTCGGCGACTTCCTCAGCACCGGCCTCGGTGTGCTGGGCCTGTCGTGGCAATCCAGCCCGGCGCTGAGCGAGCTGGAGGAAACCACCCTTGACTGGCTGCGCCAGCTGCTCGGCCTGTCGGCCCAGTGGAGCGGGGTGATCCAGGACACCGCATCCACCAGCACCCTGGTGGCGCTGATCAGTGCCCGTGAGCGCGCCACCGACTATGCACTGGTACGTGGCGGCCTGCAGGCCGAGGCCAAGCCGCTGATCGTCTATGTCAGTGCCCATGCCCACAGCTCGGTGGACAAGGCCGCACTGCTGGCCGGTTTCGGTCGCGCCAACATCCGCCTGATCGCCACCGACGAGCAGTTCGTCATGCGCCCGGAGGCGCTGCAGGCTGCCATCGAACAGGACCTGGCAGCCGGCAACCAGCCGTGTGCCGTGGTCGCCACCACGGGCACCACGACCACCACCGCCCTCGACCCGCTGCGCCCGATCGGCGAAATCGCCCAGGCCAACGGGCTGTGGCTGCATGTCGACTCGGCCATGGCCGGCTCGGCGATGATCCTGCCGGAATGCCGCTGGATGTGGGATGGCATCGAGCTGGCCGACTCGGTGGTAGTCAATGCGCACAAGTGGCTGGGTGTGGCGTTCGATTGTTCGATTTACTACGTGCGCGATCCACAGCACCTGATCCGGGTGATGAGCACCAACCCGAGTTATTTGCAATCGGCGGTGGATGGTGAGGTGAAGAACCTGCGGGATTGGGGGATTCCACTGGGGCGGCGGTTCCGTGCGTTGAAGTTGTGGTTCATGTTGCGCAGCGAAGGGGTCGAGGCGTTGCAGCAGCGCCTGCGGCGGGACCTGGAGAATGCGCGCTGGCTGGCGCAACAGGTGGAAGCGGCAGCGGAGTGGGAAGTGCTGGCGCCGGTGCAGTTGCAGACGTTGTGCATTCGCCATCGGCCGGTGGGGGTGGAAGGGGAGGCGCTGGATGCGCATACCAAGGCTTGGGCTGAGCGGTTGAATGCGTCCGGGGTGGCGTATGTGACGCCGGCGACGCTGGAAGGGCGGTGGATGGTGCGGGTTTCGGTGGGGGCCTTGCCGACCGAGCGGGAGCATCTGGAGAAGCTTTGGCGGAACCTGCAGGACGTGGTTGCAGGCTGATATCGCTGAGGCTGCCTTGCAGCCCATTCGCGGGCAAGCCCGCTTCCACAGGCCTGTGATATCCCTGTGGGAGCGGGCTTGCCCGCGAATGGGCCGCAAGGCGGCCCTTTGCGATTTATCAGTGGCTCACAGCCTGAAAGCTACCCTTGCGGCTGGCCTCAAAGGCATCTTTGTCCATCGGCTTGGCGTCTGGATTACCCAGGTCTTCCATCGCCATGCGGTGGGTCTCCGGCGCAATGTAGGCCGCCAGTGCACACACGCAGGTGATGAAGAACGCCAGGCCACCGATCACCAGCGGAATGTTGTCCGAGCCCGGTGGCGCCACCAGGGCGAACAGCGCCGGCAGCATGGCAGTCAGCATGGTGCCGATGTTCTGTGCGATGGCCATGGCCGATACGCGATAGCGGGTGTGGAACAGCTCTGGATAGAAGCTCGGGAACACCGCGTTGTAGCCCTGGTAGACCATGCCCCACATCACGATCGACGCGGCGAAGGCCATCGGCACGTTCTGGATGCTGATCGCATACAGGTAGACGAACGCCAGCAGGCCAGAGCCCAGGCAGCCAGCGATCATGGTCGGGCGGCGGCCGATCTTGTCGGACAGGTTGCCCACGAACGGAATCACCAGCACCGCGACGATGTTGCCCACCACCGGAATCCACAGGTACACGCTCTTGTCGAAGCCGATGCCATAGGCCGGCTGCACCGCGTAGGCCGCGCCGAAGATGGTGGCGACCACCGGGATCACGTTCATCAGGGCCATGAACATCACCAGCACCATGTGCTTCCAGCTGTGGCGGAAGGCTTCGCTGATCGGCGACTTGGCAACCTTGTCCTGTTTCTCTTCCTTCACGAACGCCGGGGTTTCGTGCACTTCCTTACGGATGATGAAGCCTGCGACCAGCACGAAGGCGCTCATCAGGAACGGAATTCGCCAGCCCCAGTCGTTGAAGGCTTCGCTGGGCATGAAGTAAGCCAGTGGCAGGAACACCGCCGCCGCCAGCACCTGGCCGGCCTGCACACCCTGCAGGGTGAAGCTGGCGTAGTAGCCACGCCGGCCGAACGGGGCATGTTCCATGATCATCGAACTGGCCCCGGAGATTTCGCCGGCCACGGCAAAGCCTTGGACCAGGCGCAGCACCACCAGCAAGGCCGGGGCCAGCAGGCCGATGTCGTGGTAGGTCGGCAGCAGGCCGACGGCCATGGTCGACAGGCCCATCAGGAACATGCACAGCAGCAGCACGTTCTTGCGCCCGCGGGTGTCACCCCAATGGCCAAGCACAAAGGCCCCGACCGGGCGCGCCAGGTAGCCCACACCATAGGTAGCCAGCGAGGCGATGATGGCCATTTTCGGGTCGGTGTTGGGGAAGAAGATCTGCGGGAAGATCAGCGCCGCAGCCTGGGCATAGATGAAGAAATCGTAGTATTCGAGTGCCGAGCCAATCCATCCGCTGGCGGTCGCTTTCTTGGCTTGAGAGCTTGAGTGGGCCATCGTTGTCTCCGTTGTTCTTGTAGGTCGCCGCACGGCTGGCGTCGCCAAGGGCGGCCAGAGGGGTGCGATCGCTTGTCGGGAGTAGGGCGTGCGTTATAGCGCGAGCGATCGCAGGCGGTGTCTGCAAAGGGAGGACGAACGAGCAGGTGCGGATCGCAAGGCGATGGAGGTGTGCATAGGTCGGTACCCGGTTTATTGAACTTATTATGTTGTGACGTTGGGCGTGTCTGCGCAGGTTGTGCCGAGCGACCGTCGGGGCAGAAGAGGGCGGTCGGTGTGCCTGCGTCTGGGTTCATGTTTGCTTAGGGTTGGCAGTGAATCAATTCGCCAAAATCGGTTTTGTGCGGTAATCGAACGCAAAACTAACCATTCCGTACAAACAGATTGCCGGGCAGACTGTACCTGCGAATAATCAACAGTGCCAGGAACCCCGTGGGGTTTCGGCCCGTCGTCCGTCCAATAACAAGGAACTCCTCCATGCAGCGTTCGATAGCCACCGTGTCCTTGAGCGGCACCCTGCCGGAAAAGCTCGAAGCCATCGCCGCCGCCGGTTTCGACGGCGTCGAGATCTTCGAGAACGACCTGTTGTACTACGCCGGCAGCCCGCGTGAAGTGCGGCAGATGTGCGCCGACCTTGGCATTGCCATCACCCTGTTTCAGCCGTTTCGTGATTTCGAGGGTTGCCGCCGCGACCGCCTGCAGAAGAACATCGACCGCGCCGAGCGCAAGTTCGACCTGATGCAAGAGCTGGGCACCGACCTGGTGCTGGTGTGCAGCAACGTCCAGGCCGATGCCCTGGGTGATGAACAGATCCTGGTGGATGACCTGCGCCTGCTCGGCGAGCACGCCGGCAAACGCGGCCTGCGCATCGGCTACGAAGCCTTGGCCTGGGGCCGCCACGTCAATACCTACCAGCAAGTGTGGAACCTGGTGCGCCAGGCCGACCACCCGGCGCTGGGGGTGATTCTCGACAGCTTCCACACCCTGTCGCTCAAAGGCGATCCGGCGGCGATCCGCGACATCCCCGGCGACAAGATCTTCTTCGTGCAGATGGCCGACGCGCCAATCCTGAACATGGATGTGCTGGAGTGGAGCCGCCACTTCCGTAACTTCCCGGGCCAGGGCGAAATGGACCTGGCCGGCTTCCTTGCGCCGATCCTCGCCACCGGCTACCGCGGCCCGCTGTCGCTGGAAATCTTCAATGACGGCTTCCGCGCCGCGCCGCCACGGCAGAATGCCGCCGACGGCCTGCGCTCGCTGCTGTACCTCGAAGAGCAGACCCGCCTGCGCCTGGAGCAGGAAGGTACTGCCATAGAGCCGGGCGTGCTGTTCACCCCGCCGGCTGCCAGCGCCTATGACGGCGTGGAATTCCTCGAATTCGCCGTCGACGAGGCCGTCGGCGCGCGCCTGGGCAGTTGGCTCAAGCGCCTGGGCTTTGCCGAAGCCGGCAAGCACCGCAGCAAGGACGTGCGCCTGCTGCGCCAGAACGACATCAACATCGTGCTCAATGCCGAGCCGTACTCTTTCGGCCACAACTTCTTCGAGGCCCACGGCCCGTCGTTGTGCGCCACCGCCCTGCGGGTGAAGGACGAACATGCTGCGCTGCAGCGTGCCACCGACTTCCGGGGCCAGCCATTCCGTGGCCTGGTCGGCCCCAACGAATGCGAAGTGCCGGCCGTGCGTGCGCCCGACGGCAGCCTGATCTACCTGGTGGAACAGGGCAAGGAGGGGCCGTCGCTGTACGACACCGACTTCCGCCTGGACCCGGCCGCCAATGCCAGCGGCGGTCTGCAGCGTATCGATCACATGGCCCTGGCGCTGCCAGCAGAGTCGCTGGACAGCTGGGTGCTGTTCTACAAGAGCCTGTTCGACTTTGCCGCCGACGACGAGGTGGTGCTGCCCGACCCGTACGGCCTGGTCAAGAGCCGCGCCTTGCGCAGCCAGTGCGGCAGCCTGCGCCTGCCGCTGAACATCTCGGAGAACCGCAACACCGCCATTGCCCATGCGCTGTCCAGCTATCGCGGTTCGGGTGTGCACCACATCGCCTTCGATTGCGCAGACATCTTCAGCGAAGTGGCGCGGGCGAAGGAGTCCGGCGTGCCTTTGCTGGAGATCCCGCTGAACTACTACGATGACCTCGCGGCACGCTTCGATTTCAACGACGAGTTCCTCAGCGAACTTGCGTACTACAACGTGCTGTACGACCGTGACGCCCAAGGAGGCGAGCTGTTCCACGTGTATACCGAGCCGTTCGAAGAGCGCTTCTTCTTCGAGATCATCCAGCGCAAGGGTGGCTATGCCGGGTATGGTGCGGCGAATGTCGCGGTGCGCCTGGCGGCGATGGCCAAGCGGCGTAGCGGGGCGGTGCGCAAGCCGGTCTTGTGATCATCGGTTGAGTTGCCTGTTCCCCCATCCTGTGGGAGCGCGCTTGCCCGCGAAAAAGGCGAGTCGGTGCAGGGCACCGGCTTCGCCGGTGTTCGCGGGCAAGTCGGATCGCCGCACCGCCGCTCCCACAGGAGCAGTGCCGGGCCTTAGAAAAAAACCTCAAAAAGCTATACATAAAACTATCCTTGTATAGAAATCGCTTCCTGGTGCAGCGCCCGTGGCACTCAGACCGTCGGCCATCAACCCACTCGCCTTGATCATTCTGATGATCCTGGCTCCGCCCGCCTCTGCAGACTGGCGTTCATCCCTGCCTGCCGCGCAACTGTCCGGCAGCGGCGATTTCACCTGGTTCGGCCTTCGTCTCTACACCGCCCGCCTGTGGCGCGCGGGTGCTGTTTGGACGTGGAACGAGCCGTTCGCTCTCGAGTTGACCTACCACCGGGCGCTTTCCCGGAACACCTTGGTACAGGCCAGCATCGAAGAAATGCAACGGCTGGCGAAGCCACCATTGGCCAGCGATACCGTCGAGCGATGGGCGGCCACCCTGACTGAAGCCTTCGTGGATGTGCGTCCCGGCACACGCATCACCGGGCTGTATCTTCCCGGCTACGGTTGCCGCTTCTATGTCGATGGCCAGCTCAGCCAGGAAGTAACCGACCCGGTCCTGGCCCGTGCGTTCTTTGCCATCTGGCTGGACCCCCGGTCCCGCGATGCGCAGCTGCGCGAGCGTCTGTTGGGGGTTGCCGCAAACGAGTGAGGAGGGCGAAGTATGTACAAGGCGTTGCTTATGGTCGCCTGCCTGCTGCTGGGCAGTTGCAAGGTGGGTGTCGAGCACTATGCCCAGGAGCAGCCGCGCCTGGATCTGGTTGCGTTCTTTTCGCAGCCGGTTCAAGCCTGGGGCATTTTCCAGAAGCGCTCAGGCGAAGTGGTCAAGCGCTTCCAGGTGCGCATCGACAGCCGCCGTGAAGGCGAGCGGTTGATCCTTGACGAGCACTTCCTGTACAGCGATGGCACGCGCCAGCAGCGCACCTGGACGCTGACCCCCGACGGCCCGAACCGCTGGCGCGGCACCGCTGGTGACGTGATTGGCGAGGCAACTGGCGTGGTGGCGGGCAATGCCCTGCAGTGGCGGTATCAGCTGGACCTGCCGGTCGATGGCCGGCACTGGACCATGGACATGGATGACTGGATGTACCTGATGGACGAAGACACCCTGGTCAACCGCACCCGGATGAGCAAACTGGGCGTTGAGGTCGGGCAGATCAGCTTGTTCTTCCGCCGTATGCCATCAGGCACACATTGACACACGAAGATGAACAAGCCTGTGCCAAGCAAGATCTGCCCCGTCTGTGGCCTGCCGTTCAGCTGGCGCAAGCGCTGGGCGCGGTGCTGGGACCAGGTGCGCTACTGTTCTGAACGTTGCCGTCGATCAAGCAAGCGCAGTGTCTGAGGCCCCAGCGCCTTGCGCTGGTAATCAGCGCCGCAACAGGCGGCTGACAAACAGTGCAAGCCCTGCTGCCACGGCAAGCGACGTCAGCGGTTTCTCCCTTACAAAAGCCGAAACGTTATCCAGCGCATCACCATAGCTTTTAGTGAGCTGGCCCGATGCCTGGCGCGCATCCCCCTCAGCTTCCAGTGCCGGGTCTTCCAGCCACTTGCCAGCTACGCTCTGCGCTTTGCCGGCTACTTTCTCTGCTACACCTTCGATCTGTTCACGTTTCATGATTGATCAAACCTTCCTGTAAATGGCATTGGGCTTATCGCACAGGATTAGGGGGCTGAGGCTGTGGCTTAGTTCCATGGCGCAACAGCCCGATTGGCAATTACACGTCATCGGGGCTCAAGTCCTGGTCATCTATGCTTGTGTGCCATGTAGTCAGATGACGTGAACCCTTCGAAGCGAGAGGGCAATGATGAGCAAGGTATTCGTCAACATCGGCCTGACCCTTGATGGCTACATGGCCCCGGAAGGCATGGATATGGCGCACTGGGACAGCCCCGAGTACAAGCACTGGGGCGCCAGGTGGGGGGAGTTGATGAGCTGGATCCTCAAGCAGCAGTACTTCCGCGAGAACCTGATGTTCGCCTCGGGCGGCGAAACCGGCCCGGTCAACGATAGGCTCCGCTATACCATGGAGCGTACCGGTGCCGCCATCATGGGCAAACGCATGTTCGACCAGGGTGAGCGCAGTTGGCCGGAAGAAGCTCCGTTCCATTGCCCGGTATACGTGCTCACCCACGAAAAGCGCGAACCCTGGGTGCGCCCAGGCGGCACGACGTTCCATTTCTGCAACGATGGGCCAGCGCAAGCCCTCGCCAAGGCGAAGGAAGTTGCAGGCGGGCGCGATATTCGCATCTGCGGCGGCGCGGACGTAATACAGCAGTACTTGCGCATGGATGCCATCGATGAACTGGAAATTGCCCTGGCCCCGGTGCTGTTTGGCAGTGGCAGGCGCCTGTTCGACAACCTGCACGAGCCCGTGGCAAAGCTTCGCGTCGACACGGTATTCCACACCCCGGACGCAACACACCTGCGCTACGTGCGAGCCTTCGACCATGAGCCGGCTTCCCTGCATCCCCCCACTCACGGATAATCCCTACCCAATTCCAATAATCACCCCGTGAGCCCCCATGACCGACCCCGTAGCCCCCCTCAGCCCGCCTGAACCCTCGGCTACGCGCCAACCGCGCAAGAACAACCCCGAGAAAACCCGCGAGGACATCCTCCAGGCCGCCATCAACGAGTTCGTCCAGCAGGGCCTGGCGGGCGCGCGCGTGGACGCCATCGCCGAGCGCACGGCCACTTCCAAGCGCATGATCTACTACTACTTCGGCAGCAAGGAGCAGCTTTACGTCGAGTGCCTGGTCAAGCTCTACGGCGATATCCGCAAGACCGAGCAGAGCCTGGACCTGGAGTCGCTGCCGGCCGAGCAGGCGATTCGCCGGTTGGCCGAGTTCACCTTCGACCACCACGACCGCAACGTCGATTTCGTGCGCATGGTCTGCACCGAGAACATCCACTACGGCGAATACGTCAAGAAGTCCCCGGCCATCCGCGAGATGAGCAGCCTGGTGCTGCAGGCGTTGAGCAGCACCCTGGAGCGTGGCGTGAAAGCGGGCGTGTTCCGCCCAGGCATCGAGGTCATCGACCTGCACATGCTGATGAGCTCGTTCTGCTTCTATCGGGTGTCCAACCGCCACACCTTCGGCGACATCTTCCAGATCGACCTGGCCGACGAGCAGGTCAAGCAGCGCCACCGGCAGATGATCTGCGACGTGGTACTGAGCTACATCCGCGCCTGACTTATCTTACTCGCCCAGCCGTTGCTCGCGTGACGGCGGGTAGCCGAAGTAGGCGGCGTAGCACTTGCTGAAGTGCGACACCGAAACGAAGCCGCAAGCCACTGCCACTTCCATCACCGACAGGTCGGAATACTGCAGCAGGCGGCGGCTCTTGGTGATGCGCAGCTCCATGTAATAGCGCCGCGGCGAAGTACCGAGCTGGGCCTGGAACAACCGGTCGATCTGCCGGCGTGAACGGCCGCTGTAGGCGGCCAGTTGGTCGAGGCTGAGGGTTTCTTCGAGGTTGTTTTCCATCAGCTCGACAATGGTGCGCAAGTGCAGGCTCATGGACTTTTTCGCCCCAGGGCCGACCTGGCGGTAGCGCGCGCCAGAGAACGACAGGATTTCTTCCACGCCCTCGGCCAGGCCGTCGCCGTACAGGCGGCGCACCAGGCCGAGCATCAGCTCCATGGCGCCATTGGGGCTGGCGGCGCTGAGGCGGTCGCGGTCGAGGGTGAAGCTGGCCGGGGTGATGCGGGTTTGCGGGCTGCGTTCGGACAGGCTGGCGCGCTGTTCGGGGTGGATGCTGCAGCCGTAGTCGTCGAGTACGCCGGCACGGCCGAGGAACCAGGCGCCGTTCCACAGCCCGCCCAGGGCCATGCCGTGGGCCGCGCAGTCGCCCAGCAAACGGTCGAGCTCGGGGTATTTCAGCGGCGTACGCAGGCCGCCGCAGACGATCAGCAGGTCGAGTTCCTTGAGTTCGTTGGCGGACAGCTCGCTGGCGACCAGTTCCAGGCCCAGGTCGCTCAGCACCCGATCACCCTTGAGTGACAGCGGGGTGAAGCGGAAGCTGTCGGCGCGCAGCAGGTTGGCGGTGACCAGCACGTCCATGGCCACGGTGAAGCTGGCCATCGAAAAATGTTCGAGCAGGATGAAGTCGACGCGGTAGGGGGCCTCGGGGCTTGCGGCGCTGGCCTTGAGCCGCAGCATGTTGCTGGTGCTGGTCTTCTTGCTGAACTGGCGTGGGGTGGGCACTCTGGACTCCGCTTCCTGGCTGGCCAGCAGAGTGTGGCGGCAGCGTGCGGGAAAGACAATCGCCAGCGGGCACGTGTCGTATTGCAGGTCGTGTTGAGGCAAGTGGGCCATGCCAGCAAGCGAAGCCCTTGTAGGAGCGGCCTTGTGTCGCGAAAGGGCCGCAAAGCGGCCCCAATCTCAGCCACACCGCCGGGATCGCCGGGGCCGCGCTGCGGCCCTTTCGCGACACAAGGCCGCTCCTACAAAGGGTGGCGTCTGCTGCAAGCTTTACTCAGGCCGGGCAGTTGGCGAACGCCTTGCCCTGTTCCCGCACGAACGCCGGCTTCAGCACGCGGCGTTCGGGAAGCTGCCGCGCAGGTTCTCCCGCAGCCAGGCCATGAACCACAGCGCATCCTCACCGGGCGTGGGTGTCGGGCTCAGCACCTGGTAACTTTCCAGTGCCACCCCTTGGGCCACGCAGCGTACCAGGCTGCCGTCGGCCAGCTCTTGTGCCACCAGCACTTCGGTGGCCAAGGCAATGCCGTGCCCCGCCTTGGCCAGGTTCAGCACAATGTCGTTGCTCACATGGGAGGTGTCGGCCTTGACGCATTGCAGTATGCCCTGGGCGGCGAACCAGCTGCTCCACCAGCTGCCACTGTCGACATGGATCAGTTTGCACCTGGGCAGGTCGGCCACCGCCAGCGCCAAGGGCAGCGTCGCCCTGAAAGCGGGTGAGCAGACGGCAAACACCTCCGGGCGGATCAGCACTTCGTGCACCCCCGACAATTCCCCTGGCAAGCCATAGGCGATGGCCAGGTCCGCCTGGCGGGCATCGACGCTGGTGAAGGTGGCGTTGGGTTCGATGGCGATCTTCAGCTCCGGGCGCAGGGCCTTGAGCGCTTCGATACGCGGGGTCAGCCAGCGCGAGGCGAAGGCCGGCACGCACAGGATCCGCAGCCAGCGCTCGGTTACCCGGCGGCCCACCACCTGGCCGGCATGGGCCAGCATCTTCAAGGCCTCCGAGACGGATTGGTAGTAATAGGCGCCTTCCGGGGTCAGGCTCACGCCCCGTGGCGAGCGGTCGAGCAGGCGCACGCCCAGCCAGGCTTCGAGAATCTTCACATGCCGGCCGATGGCGGGCTGGGTCACATGCAATGCCTGGGCGGCGGCGACGTAGCTGCCCAGGCGCGCAGCGGCCTCAAAGGCGCGCACGGCGTTCAGGGGAGGGAGCCGGTCGAGGGGCATGGGCAACCTGACTTGTTAGTTTTTTTAATAGTGACTGCAAATTTATTGTGCTTTTCCGTCCCTGGCAACTTGTCCAGACTCGCTGGGCGTACTTCCACACCTTGCGAGGAGCGGCCCATGCCGGCATTTCCAACAATAAGAACATCCCTGACTGCCTTGGCCGTCGTAGCAGCCATGAGTGGCGTGGCCCATGCTGCAGAAGACAAGGGGCCCTGCGGCGTGCCGGGGTTGAAAACCTGCCCGCACCCCTTCGACAAGACATTGCCTGCGGCCAAGGACATGCTCAACTGGGACCAGGCCACCCGGGTGGTCGGCTTCCGTAATACCTACCGCCTGTATGGCGGCGATGTGTTCAGCACCCAGGGCGCCAAGCCGTTCCCGCTGCCCGAAGCGGCCCACAAGCTGGACGCGGTGCGCTACACCCTGGACGGCAAGCCACAAGGCATCGCCGACTATGAGCGCAACCAGAGCGTTACCGGCCTGCTGATCGTCAAGGACGGCAAGATCGCCTACGAGCACTATGCACAGGGCAATACCCCGCAGACCCTGTGGACCTCTCGCTCGGTGGCCAAATCGGTGGTCAGTGTGCTGGTCGGGGTAGCCATCAAGCAGGGCAAGATCCACTCGGTGGACGACAAGATCACCCGCTACATCCCCGAGCTCGAAGGCACCGCCTGGCAGGACGTGACCCTGCATCAGTTGCTGCAGCACACCTCGGGCGTGGTCTGGGACGAAAACTACGCCTCGAAGGATTCCGACTTCTCCCACATGACGCAATGCGAAGCGACGCCAGACCCTTACACCTGCGTGTTCAACCTGGTGAAGTCGGTGAAGCGCAAGCCAGGCGTGAAACCCGGTGAAGTGTGGTCGTACAACACCGGCGGCGCCTGGCTGGTTGGCCGGGTTCTGGAAAATGCCACCGGCCAGACACTGGCCAAGAACCTCGAAGCGCAGGTCTGGAGCCGCTACGGCATGCAGCAGGACGGCGTCTGGCATGCATTGGTGCCGGGCAAGGTCGACATGGGCGGGCATGGTTTCAACGCCACGCTGCGGGACTGGGGCCGCTTCGGCCAGTTTGTGATGAGTGGCGGGCAGTTGCCCGGCGGCGAAAAACTGTTGCCGGATGACTGGATCGCCCGCTCCACCCACTGGACCCAGGCCAAGGGCTCGGTGACGGCGGCGGCCCCGAATGGGCAGTACGGTTACCAGTGGTGGTACAACGCACCGGCTGCCGATGCCAACCTTGAGCCGAAGAAGACCACGACCAGTGACCAGACCTTCTGGGCGCTGGGCATCTACGGCCAGACCATCGCGATCAACCCGGCCGAGAAGCTGGTGATGGTGCAGTGGTCGACCTGGAAGAACGCCGAAACGCCGAGTTCCCTCTATGACGAGCAGGCGGTTTTCGTCAACGCGGTGTCCCAGGCCTTGCGCCAATAGCAAATCGGAATGAACCCTCGCCGCCGGCAGTAACCCAACACCTTACATGCCAATGGGAGAGTGCTCATGGAAATCGGAACGATCTGGATCATTGTCGCGGCCTTGGTCATCCTGCTCGAGATCTTCGCCATCTGGCAAATCATCGGCAGCGATCGGCGCGCGGAACGCAAGATGCTGTGGGTCGTATTCGTGGTCTATGCACCGTTCCCTGGGTTGCTGTTCTGGGCCTGGCGTGGGCCGCGGGCGGTGAAGGGCAGGGCGGTGCTGCAGGAAAAATGACGGCACCGGTATCAGGCGCGCAGCGCCTGATACCGGTGGTTTCAGTCGGGGCTGATGCCGATCTTGATGGCCGGGTCGAGGCCGCTGACCATCAGGCTGCCGGCGAAGCCGACCGTGTCCTGCACCTCCAGCGCCTTGAACGCGTCACGGATGCGGGCACGGATCGACTTGCCGGCCTCCTTGCGTTTTTCTTCAGGGGTACCTGGGGCCAGGACCAGTTCACCGTGTAGCGTCGTTTCGACCTTGCCGGAGGTCTTCCAGCCCATTTCTTCACGCAGGTGAGTGCGCGCTGCTGCGGCATCAGCCTCGTGGTCACTGTTGATTGGGCTGATGGTATAGGCGAGTTGGAACGCGTAGGGCTTGCTCATGGCTTTTCCTTCAGTGAAGCGGCGCTGCGCCGCGGCTCTGGCCTCCGTGCCGGGAGCTTCAATCTAGCGAACTACGGGGCGTAATCCTACATACGCGGTGTTGAGCTTCTTTAGCGCAATAAAGAAAAATCCTATACCTGCTTGATCTCTACCTCACTTGAGCCAACAGACTCGGACGCTCATTCACACGAAGGAGCGTTCCATGACCCACGCATTCCAGCTGTCCAATCCCCAAGGCCTGTACGACCCCAGCGCCAATGCCTATTCCCACGTTGCCGAGGTCAGCGCCGGTAGCCGCCTGCTGTTTATCGCGGGCCAGTGCAGGCAATGCAAAAGCCTTAGAATGGCCTTTTACCCGAGCCCACCCTGCCATGTTGCCCATCGAACTGCTGCCCACCACCCCCAACCAGGCCGAACTGATCCGCAACCTCTATCAGTTCTACGCCTATGAGTCCTCCGACTGGGAGCAGGAAGACGTCGAGGTGGACGGCCGCTTCTACATCCACGAAGAGCACCTGCAGCGCTACTGGCAGTCTCCAGGCTGGAGCGCCAGCCTGGTGCTGGCGGACGGTTACATCGCCGGCTTCGTGCTGGTCGAGCGCAGCGAATTGCCCGGCATCGAGGCGCTGGAGCTGGCTGACCTGTTCATCCTCAAGCGCTATCGGCGCCAAGGCATCGGCCGCGCCGTGGCCAACCAGTTCCTCGCCAGCCCAGGTGACTGGCTGCTGCGCTGCTATGCCCTGGACCCGGTCGCCGTCGCGTTCTGCAAGGCTGTGGTGGCCGACCTGCACCGGCCGGTACAACAGATTTTCCCCGACGATGAGCCGGACCTGCTGACCTACCAGGTGACTTCGGTCCTCCACTGAGTGCTGGTTGATACAGCAAAATTCTGTGACCTACTTCACAAAGCTGACTCGCAAGGCATAATGCCAGCACTGCTTTACAAGACCCGTCCAGCTCTGGCTGGGGGTTCCTTTCGTGCACGTCGCAGGTTCAGGTAAATTTCATGTCGCTAGTCGCAAGCCCCGACATCATGTACCGGCTGTTGATCCAGAGCGTGGTGGACTATGCCATCTACCTGCTCACCCCCGACGGTATTGTCGCCAACTGGAACCCCGGCGCCCAGCGGGCCAAAGGCTATCGCGCCGAGGAAATCGTCGGCCAGCACTACTCGCTGTTCTACAGCGAAACCGAGCGTGCCGCCGGGTTGCCCGAACAAAACCTGGAGCAGGCCCGCAGCACCGGCCGTTTCGAAGAGATCGGTGCCCGCCTGCGCAAGGACGGCACGGCCTTCCACGCCCATGTGGTGATCGAGGCGGTTCGTGACGACCACGGCCAGCTGGTTGGCTTCGCCAAGGTCACCCGCGACATTTCCGAGCGCCGCCAGCAGGAGCTTGAGCTTTTGCAGGCCAAGGAACTGGCCGAGCAGTACAGCCAGGAAATGGCCAACCTGTCGCAGTTCCTCGACTCGGTGATCGCCAACATCCCCGCCAGCGTCATCGTTCAGGACCTGGAAAGCCAGCGTATTCTGCTCGCCAACCAGCAGGCCGAGCGCCTGTTCGGTGGCCGTGGCAAGCCCATGATCGGCCACACGCCCGGGGAGTGCCTGGCACCTGCTGCGGCGCAATACCTGGAGACCCAGCTCGGCCGTGGCGCGCGCAGCAGCAAGGGTTTTGCCGCCGAAACCCGGGTCGATACCGCCTGTGGCCCGCGCACCTTGCGCAGCCGCGCATTGCTCAGCCAGCAGTGCGAGGGCCAGGCGGATTACGTGCTGTTCGTGGCCGAAGACGCCACCGAAGAACTGGCCGCCCATGCGCAGATCCACCACATGGCCCACCATGACGCGCTCACCGGGCTGCCCAACCGCACCTTGTTCCACGAGCGCCTCAAGCAGGCCCTGGTGCGCGGCCACGAAGGTGAAAAGCTCACTGCCGCGCTGTGCCTGGACCTGGACAATTTCAAGAACATCAACGACTCCCTCGGCCACGCCTTTGGCGACAAGCTGCTGCGCGCGCTCGGCAAGCGCCTGCGCCGCGAGCTGCGTGAGCACGACACCCTGGCCCGGCTGGGCGGTGATGAGTTCGCCGTGGTGCTGACCCACCTGGACAGCCGCGAAGCTGCCTGCAATACCGCCAAGCGCCTGATCGAAGCGATCTGCCCGCCGTTCCTGATCGAGGGCCACCAGTTTTCGGTGGGCGTAAGCATCGGCATCGCCATAGCGCCCGAAGACAACGACCAGGCCGAGCAACTGCTCGGTTACGCCGACATGGCCTTGTACGAGGCCAAGCGCAACGGCCGCAACCGCTATGAGTGCTTCCACCTCGAACTGGATGTCGCCGCCCGCCAGCGGCGCCTGGTGGAAACCGACCTGCGCACCGCCCTGCACCTGGGGCAATTGCACCTGCACTACCAGCCAGTGGTGGATCAGTTGACCAGCAGCGTGACCGGCTACGAAGCGTTGTTGCGCTGGGAGCACCCGACCCGGGGCATGGTCATGCCCATGGACTTCATCCCCATCGCCGAGGAAACCGGGCTGATCCACGAACTCGGCACCCGCGCGTTGAACCTGGCGTGCCAGGAGGCGGCCAGCTGGGGGACTGAGCAGACCGTATCGGTGAACCTGTCGCCGGTGCAGTTCAAGAATGCCAACCTGGTCCACACCGTGACTCTGGCCCTGGCCGATTCGGGGTTGGCGCCGCAGCGCCTGGAGCTGGAGATCACTGAGTCGGTGCTGCTGGGCAACAGCGAAGAGAACGTGCGCACCTTGCGCGCCCTGAAAGACCTGGGTGTGTCGATTTCGCTGGATGACTTTGGTACTGGCTACTCGTCGTTGGGGTACCTGCGTTCGTTCCCGTTCGACCGCATCAAGATCGACAAGTCGTTCGTGCATGACATGTGCGACAGCCGCGAAGCGATGTCGATCATCCGCGCGATTACCGAGCTGTCCAACAGCCTGATGATCAAGACCACGGCAGAAGGGGTGGAGTCGGAGGAGCAGATGCGGCGGCTGCGGGCGGAAGGGTGCTCGCACTTGCAGGGCTATCTGTATGGGCGGCCGGCACCGGCCAGTGAGCGGTTGAAGCAGGTCTCTGTGTAGTCGGCTCAGGGCCTTGGGGCTGCGTTGCAGCCCATTCGCGGCGGTTCGACGGCTCGATGAAACCGCTCCCACAGGGTCACCACAGCCTTCAAGGCTTGCGCAGTACTTGTGGGAGCGGGTTTACCCGCGAAGAGGCCCTTGCAGGCCTCAGCTATTCCAGTCCGGCGCAAAGTCCGGGCTGACCACCCGCTGATCCTTCGGCAACCCGGCAATCAGTGCCCGGTCCGCCTCATTCAGCCGCACCTCCAGCGCCGCCAGGTTGGCCAGCTGGTTTTCCCGGCTGCTGGCCTTGGGAATCACCGCCACCCCATCCTGGTCCAGCAGCCACTTCAACGCCACCTGGCTCGGCAGCACGCCATGCTTGCGCGCGATCTCGCGGATCACCGCCTGCTCGGCCGCACGGCCGCGGGCCAGCGGGGTGTAGGCGGTCAGCAGCAGGTCATGTTGGCGGGCGTAGTCGAGCAGCGGTTGCTGGCTGAGCAGCACGTGGTACTCGACCTGGATCGCCGACAGCGGCGCGCCGAGTTCCTCGATCACCCGGCGCAGCAGGCCGAGCGGGAAGTTGGCCACACCAATGCTGCGCGCCTTGCCCTCGTCGCGCAGGGCTACCAGGGTTTCGATGCTGCGGGCCAGGTCCCAGTCCTTGCCGGGCCAGTGGATGTGGAACAGGTCGACGTGCTCGGTGCCCAGCGCGCGCAGGCTGTCTTCCAGCGACTGGCGCATGGCCTTGGGCTCCAGCCGGTCCCACCAGACCTTGGTGGTCAGGTGGATCTGCTCGCGCGGCACGCTGCTGTCGCGCAGGGCCTGGCCGACGGCGGCCTCGTTGCCGTAGGCGGTGGCGGTGTCGATATGCCGGTAGCCCAGCTCCAGTGCCTGGTGCACAGCGTGGGTGCACGCGTCGCCTGTCATCGGCCAGGTGCCCAGGCCGATGCAGGGCAGGTCGAGGCCGTTGCGGGTGGTGAGCCGTTGCATGAAAACTCCTTGTTCAAGGTCGAGGGTCCATCGCCGATGGTGCGCGTATTACCCGGCACGGGCCATGCGGGTGAAGTGGAAAGTGGTCGATAAGCGAACGGAATGGCAAACGTCCCACGCAAAGCGTGGAAATGAACTTCCTTAAGTTGTCGTATCTCTTCTAGAATCCGTGCTGTCACACCTTCCCCTGG
This sequence comes from Pseudomonas sp. NBRC 111123, assembly GCF_001320205.1. Taxonomy (NCBI): domain Bacteria; kingdom Pseudomonadati; phylum Pseudomonadota; class Gammaproteobacteria; order Pseudomonadales; family Pseudomonadaceae; genus Pseudomonas; species Pseudomonas sp. NBRC 111123. The sequence goes on along the minus strand of NZ_BCAZ01000049.1, from coordinate 17,917 downwards.
CGCAGCATGAAGCCGCGCCGCCGTCGAGAACGCCATGAGTTCCAGCACACCGCTGTCCGGAGTCAACCAACCCCTGCGCGGCATCGCCCTGGTGGTGGTGGCGACGCTGCTGTTCGCCAGCCACGATGCCTTGTCCAAGTTCCTCGGTGGGCTGTACCCGATCGTCATGGTGGTGTGGGCTCGTTATGTGGTGCACACGTTGCTGATGGCCGGCATTTTCCTGCCCAAGGCCGGCCTGAATGTGCTGCGTACGCGGCGCCCGGTGTTGCAGACCTTGCGCGCGCTGAGCCTGCTGAGCACCAGCCTGTTGTTCACCACCGGCCTGCAATACCTGCCGCTGGCCGAAGCGACCTCGGTCAACTTCCTTGCGCCGGTACTGGTGACCGCGTTGTCGGCGCCTTTGCTCAAGGAGCGGGTGACAGCAGGGCAGTGGGTGGCGGTGGTGCTGGGGTTCATCGGTGTGCTGGTGGTGGTGCACCCCGGTGGCGCGATGTTCACGCCGGCCATCCTGTACCCGTTCGGTTCGGCGCTGGGCTTCTGCTTTTACCAGCTGCTCACGCGCATCCTGGCGGCTTACGACAGCCCGACTACCAGCAATTTCTACGCCGGGTTGTGCAACACCTTGGTGATGAGTGCGCTGGTGCCGTTCTTCTGGGAAGTGCCGCGCTGGGACCATGGGGTGCTGATGCTGGCCCTGGGCGGTTTCGGCATGAGTGCGCACCTGCTGCTGACCCAGGCGTTTCGCCATGCAGCACCTGCGTTGCTGGCACCGTTCAGTTACTGTCAGATCGTGTTTGCCGGTTTGCTGGGGTTGCTGATCTATCGCCAGGTGCCCGACAGCGCGAGCCTGCTGGGCATCGCCATCATCTGCCTGAGTGGTCTGGGCGCGGCCTGGATGCAGCGCAAGAAGTGAAGGGCATCTGCTGGGTTTGAAAGTGCCGGGGGCGCGTTGCGCCCCGTTCCGACCGGTCCGGCGCCCCGGCAAGGCCTGCGTCGGCGTTTGCCGTGGGGGCTCGGCCCTCACCTGGGGCGCGAGCGGCTGGAGCAGTTGTCGCACCGTGCGGCGGCGGCGATGGGTTGGTCTGAGACGCGGCGGCAGGAGGAGCTGAAGCACTTTGAAGAGGACACTGCGCGGGTGTATCGCCAGCGCTAGAGATGCATCAAGGCTGCAGGCCTCATCGCGGATAAATCCGCTCCTACAGGGATCGCGTAACCCTTGTAGGAGCGGATTTATCCGCGATAGGGCCAGAACAGCTAAACGCTATCGCCTTGGTAATCCCGAACGGGTCAGCAAGGCATCCAGCACCACCTCGCAGGCCGCCCCCCAGCTGGCACTCGCCGGCTGATGCATCAGCACTGCCAAGCCATCGGCAGTAAAGGTCCCGGGCGTGGCGATCGCCTGCCCCAGGGCCTTCAAGGTGGACGCCGGCTGGTGCTGCGCGCAGGTCACGCAGTCCTGCATGTTGCCCAGTACCAAAGCACGCGCCTCAGCCGCCGGCAGGCCCTTGTCGGTCAGCCACTGCTGCAGGTCATGCAACAGGAAGTAGAACCAGCCATTCATGCACGCTGCCACCGTGGCCAGCTCGAATGCCGGCTCATCCTGCACCACCACCAAATTACCCAAAGGCCCCAGGGACTGCTCGGTCAGCGCGTCCGCCGGGCAAACCACCACGGTGGACTGGTTGTACTGCGCCGCATACGACAGCATCACCCGCACGCAATGCGCGCCAGGGAAGGCCGTGGCCAGCAGCGCCAGGCTGACCCCGGCGGCCAGCGATACCAGGCGCTGGCCGGGGCGCAGGCGCACCTCGCTGGCCAGCTGCCCCAGTGAGTCCGGGCGCACGCCGAGGATCACCAGGTCAGCCTGGTCGACCACCGCCTGGTTGCTCGGCAGTACCTCACAACCGTGCTCGGCCGCCAGCACCTCGGCGCGCTGCGCGTTACGTGGCGACAAGTAGAGCTTGCCCCCGAACCCGCTGCGGCGCAGGCCGACCACCACTTTTTCGGTCAGCTCGCCGACCCCGAGAATACCCAGGCTATGCATGTTGCCTCCTTTTCAGCTTTCCAGGCCCGCGCGGCGCTGGCCCCAGTGCAGGTTCAGGTTGACCCCGACACTCAGCAGCGGTTCCGGCGGGTTGCGGTTGGGCCCGTCGGAGCGAAGCAGGAAGCCGATCAGTTCGTCGCGCTCGCCGCTCAGCCAGTAGGCCAGCAAGGTATCGGTGGCGGTACCGCGGGTGATGCCCAGGCCGTTGCAGCACAGTGCCGCGTGCACGTTCGGCGCCCGGCACGGTCCAGGTAGCGCTGTTGGTCTCGGCCATTGGCATTGAAGCTGAAGCTGTTGCGTACCAGCAGGCGCTGGTCCGGGGTGCGCCGCAAGCTGGGTGCCGGGGGTGTACAGCGCCTTGCGGTAGAAACCGGTGCCGAAGTGTTCGGGCAGGTCGCGGGTGTCGATCATTTCATAGGCTTGGCCGAGCTTGTCGAGGCTGCTGCGATAAGCCTCCAGCACCGCCAGCCCCTTGTCTTCGACCGCGGCCTGGTACTTGCCGTCCGGGCGGATCTGGCAGTCGATGCCGTGTGGGTTGATCAGCCCGCGCAGGATCGACTGGGCGCGCAGGTTGAGCTTGGGCTTCATCCGCGTGGTGGCCAGATCGCCAATGTCATCAGGGGCGCCGATGTCGTGGGGCAGGTCGATGGCAAAGCCGGAGTTGCGCCCCGAGGCGCCGAAGCCGACTTCCTGCGCCTCGACCAGGATGATTTCATCGTCAGGGTGGTGAAGCGCCAGTTGCCGCGCCGCGGCAAGGCCAGTGAAGCCCGCGCCGAGCACCACCCAGCGCGCCTCGCTCCGCCCCGGTGCGCGGCGCGTGGCTGGCGCTTTGGGCTGAGGTGGAACCAGCCGCAACCGTTGTCGTCCGCGGGGGTAGAGGTGTTTCTGTACATGGGGGTTTTATCCGTGTTGTTTTCTCCACTATCGCATCGGGGGTGGCGAGGGGCATATAACGCGAGGGACGGGAGTTGGGCCAATGGCCTCATCGCAGGCCGACTCACACACACCCAAGTGGCGTCGACAAGCTGAATAGCGCCTCGTGTTTCAGACCGTGTCCATTGCAGGCACGTTACTCCCAACGGCTCGCTTCCTACTCGTTACTTCTGGAGTGGATTCATTTTTGACTAATCAAGAACTATCAGGTCGCCGCGTATGGCTGCATTCTCTGCAGGGTGACTACTATTGTTTTCTAACAGTCTCTTCATGTCGGTAGCGGTGTTGCCAATATAGTTAAGGTATGAAGATCTGCTGGGAGCGCCTATGGTGACCGTGGACGGTATATGGTAATCATAGGTTGCCATGTGAATGCCGACGCTGATGAGGTCTATGCTTGAGTTTCTAGAAGTAGATGGTGGCATTTTTTGGAGTTTGGCAATCAGCTTCTTGCCTTTGTTGACATGGTTTATGATTTCCTTTGGTGCCCATGAGTAATGACTTTCTTTGAGTTTTTCGGTGTTGAGGGTTTGCCTCTTGTTGTCGATGGTTATTTTTTCTTGTGGTGTCATTGCCTTGCGTTTGGTGGAGAGTGCTTTCAAAGTATTTGCTTTGATTAAACGCTGTTTTGGGTTGCTGGTTTTCACGTGTCCTGTTGGGTCTGTATGATTGATGGGGTCTCCTGAGCAATAAGCATAGGCGTTGACGCCACCGCGCTGAAACGGGCTAGAACTGTCTGGTGATGCAAAACGCATTAATGGGGGGGAGTATGAACGATAGCCATTGCCTAGAGAGTAAAGGTGGCTTAAAGGCCACTGTAGCTGTCCGTTATAACCTAGGCTGGGGCGGGAGAACAGCTCCAGGACTCTACAACCATAGGGCGAGTAACATGTCTGTTGGTTGTTTGTCGTGTCGCTCAAGGTGGAGTTGTGAATGTCAACCGCTAGCAGTGTTGAAATCTCTGCGTGCTCTGCTAGCAGTGTGAGTTTGGATTGGAGTATGGTTGTATTGTTCTCGTTGCTAGTCAGGGTGTTTGGAAGTTCGCCTTGGTAGAAAATTCGAGAATTGCTTGCGGTGCGCATGGTGGGGGCCTGCTTGGGTCGAACGATTTGGACGACTCTGAAGCTTTGTAGAACTAAGGGCAACTATCAATATTGATAGTTTTGGCATGGCGCCCCGATCCAAACCATGCGGCTATCTTCAATTTTATCGCGCCGTAATCGTTTCGTGGGTGCGCTCGGTTGGCGCGCGGCGATAGAGCGGCCGTGGGGTACTGGGGTCGAGCTCGGTCAGCTTGCTGCCTGCCGGTACGAACCCGGCACGCTCGGCCAGGCGCTGGCTGGCGTGGTTGTCGATGTCGGTGGTCAGCCACACCGGGGCATCCACGGCGTCCAGCAGGCAGGTCAGCGCTTCGCGCATCAGGCCCTGGCCACTGCTGGCACGGTTCGCCCAATAGCCCACTTCATACTCGTCATTGCCGGGGCGCAGGCCGATGCAGCCGATCACGTCGCCGCTGTCTGCGGCCAGCACGAAATAGCGCTTTTCCTTGGCCGGGTCGAGGAACTCCTCGGCGCTCAGTTGCAGGCTGTCGCGCACTTCACTCAAGGTCCAGTCAGGCTTGGCCCAGGCCAGGAAGGGTTGATGCAGGGGGTAGCTGTCGATCAGCGCCTGTTGCAGCTGCTGGGCGAAGGCCGGGGTGGGGCGGACCAGCAAGGTGCGTGGAGTGGACAACGTACGGGGCAGCGTGGGGTAGGGCATGGTGGCCTTCCTGGCGAGTTGATCGGCGCATGTAAGCATACTTTTGTGTAGTCTGTGTTGACCCCGCGTGGTCCAGCCGATCATTCAATGGAAACTGAAGGTCACCTTATGTCCGATTACAAGCTGCATTGCTTCGCCGAATCCGGCAACGCCTACAAGGCTGCGCTGATGCTTGAACTCACCGGCCAGGACTGGCAACCGGTGTTCGTCGACTTCTTCAACGGCCAGACCCGCGAGCCGCAATGGCGCGACGAGGTCAACGAGCAAGGCGAAGTGCCTGTGCTTGAGCACGCCGGGCAGCGGCTGACCCAGTCGGCGCTGATTCTCGAATACCTGGCCGAGCGCACCGGCCAGTTTGGCCCGGGTGACGACAACGAGAAACGCGAGATCTGGCGCTGGATGCTGTTCGACAACCACAAGTTCACCAGCTACTACGCTGCGCTGCGTTTCCTGTTGTGCCTGAAGAAGACTGGCGAGACCGAGGTGACGGGCTTCCTGCGTGAGCGCGCCACGGCGGCGTACCGGGTTGTCGATGCGCACTTGGCGAAGACGCCGTTCATGGTGGGTGACCGGCTGACCATTGCCGACCTGTCGCTGGCGGGGTATGTGTTCATGCCGGAGGATACCGGGATCGTGTTGACCGAGTTCAGCCATATCGAGGCTTGGAAACAGCGAATTCAGGCAATGCCGGGGTGGAAGCACCCCTATGAGCTGATGCCGCGGACGGCGTAAGCCTGTACTGGCCTCTTCGCGGATAAATCCGCTCCTACAAGGCCGGTGTAGGAGCGGATTTATCCGCGATAGGCCGCCACAGGAAAAATCAGTAACGAACCTCAACCCCCACATAAGCCCCGATCCCATCCCCCGGCCAGAACGACGCGGTATCCAGTCCCCGCGCGTTGTACACCGGCGTCACAGCCGTCACGTACGCCTTGTTCGCCAGGTTCTTCAGGTCCAGCGACACCTTCCAGTTGCCCTTCGGCGCCTCATACCCCAGGTTCGCCCCCCAGATCGTGTACGACGGCGCATACAGGCTGTTGGCATAGTCCACCGCCGTGCGCGACGCTGATTGAACATTCACCCCGGTGTACCAGCCGCTGTGGTCCTGGTACTGCAACTCGCCCTGGTAGATATGCTTGGGCACACCCGGCAGTTGGTTGTCGCCGAAGGTGTCGTCATGCCGGTAGTAGAAATCGTTGTAGGTGTACGACTGGCGCCAGCGCACCAGGTCGCCCTGGGGGTTGTCCCACAGGCGCGTGTTGAGCCCGGCCTCGACACCCTGGTGGATGGTCGGCGAGGCATTGAACGCGCCGGTAACGGCCGCCGCGGTAGAGGTGGCGGGGATGAGCTGCACGTTCAGCAGCTCGTCGTGGATCCACGAACGGTACAGCGCCAGGCTGCCGTCGAAGATGCCGTGCGAACCCTTGATGCCGACCTCGAAGGTGTTGGCCTTCTGTTCCACCAGCGGGCGGATGTACGGCAGGGTCGGGCCGGAGCCGGAGTACTCCCATGAAGCGGGTGGGTCGATGCTGCGGCTGAAGTTGGTGAACACCTGCAGGTCGGGGCTGAACTCGTAGCGCAAGCCGATACGCGGGGCGACGCTCCAGTTGTCGTAGTCGACGTGCTGCGGGAAGGGGGTGGTGTTGGGGTTCACCGCGTAGTCGATGTTGACCTTGCGCCGTACGTTGATGAATGACACGCCACTGGTGAGCCACAGGTTGTCGACCAGGTTGATGTCGTTGCCCAGGGCGATTACCCGGTCGAACGAGTCCTTGTAGTTGACCTGCTTGAGCGACACTTTGTTGCCGTTGGCCGAATCCACCCCACCGCGCAGGTGCTGGGTCGAAGTGAAGGCGATGTTGCTGCGGCTCTCGTGGCCGAACAGGTAGTCGACGCGGTCATAGCCCAGCAGCAGGCCGAGGTCGTGCCAGTCCCAGTAGCTGGGGTTGCTCGGGCTGCGCGGGCTGTTGGTGTGGCGGTAGTCGTGGTACGACAGGCCGAAGGTCAGGCGTGCATCGTCGTCGAAGGTGTAGGTGGTCTTGCTGCCAACCCAGATGCTGCCCGGGCGGCGCGCACCGGCGCCACTGCTTTCGGCGGTAGCGCTGGCCCGGCGCGGGTGGTGCAGGGCGTTGTCGAGGGTGGTGGCGCTGGGGTCGTTGTGGGTTTCGTCGCGGTAGCGCAGCAGCAGGCGGGTTTCCAGCTTCGGGCTGAAGCGGTAGCCGGCGTTGGCGACAATGCCGGAGCTTTTCGACAGGCTGTAGTCGCGGTAACCGTCGTTGCGGTAGTTGTCGGCCTGCAGGTAGTAGTCTAGGTCGCCTTCGACGCCGCCGTAGCTGATGCTCTGCTTCTGGTAGTGGTAGCTGCCGGCCTCGGCGCGCACGCGCAGGCCGGGGGCGCTGTAGCCGCTGTGGTTGACGAAGTTGACCGCGCCACCGAGGGTCAGCGCGCCGTACTGGAAGGCGTTGGCGCCGCGCAGGATCTCGGTGTAGTTGACGCCGCTGGCGTTGAGGAATTCATACGGAGTGCCGCCGGGGCCGGTCAGCGGCAGGCCGTCGAAGAGGAACTTGATGCCTTCGCGAAAGTAGCCGGGCGAGGTGTTGGCACCAGAGCCACGGATCGAGATTTTCGCCGCGTCGTTACCGCCGGTGGACTGTACGAACACGCCGGGCTGGTAGGCGAGGGTGTCCTGCAGGGTGGCAGTACGGCCTTTGGCGACCTCTTCGCTGTCGACCACGCTGGTGCCGCCAGGCACTTCGGCGAGGGCGCTGGCAGCCTGTTGCACTTCAGTCTGCTTGGCGGCCTGCACGGTCACCGTGCCCAGGGTCGGGTCAGCGGCCAGTACCGTGGCCGGGGCCAGCAGGGCCGTGGCCACGGCCAGGCGCAGTGGAGGGAGTTGAATCGCACGCATCATTGTATTCCTTGAAAGTCATCGTAGGTCCTCGGCGTTCTATGGGAATAGTCAGGCCTGCCAAAACAGGTGTGAGCAGTTTCTGTGCCAGCTGGCAAAAGGCCGGAAAGTTGGGCGTTTGTCGGGTTGTTAAGTGTGTGGTGGTGAACGAAATAGTAAGTTTTGTTGTGCCTGTGTTGTGTTTCGAACAGCGCTGGTTATATCCAAATATCCAAATTAATCGGAGAGCCGTGTGGGAGCGGGTTTACCCGCGAATGCGGCAGTAAGCCCACCGCCGTATTCGCGGGTAAACCCGCTCCCACAGAGCTTGAGCCGCCTGGCTGTTGGTATTCCAACAGCGAGCGGGCAGTTTGTTTGCCTGGCAAATTTGGTTGTTTACCAATCCCCAGTAAATACGCACGTAAAAGGCTGGCACGACAACTGCAACAACACTTTATGTAGCCGTCTATATAAAGGGCCTGCTGTGCAGCCAAATGTCCGATTATTAAAGTCATGCCTGTTGGCCAGTGCGCTGTTAGTTGCCGCCTGTTCACCCGCCACGCCACCACCCACCCAGGGCACCCTGAAGGGCGAAGTGGTCAGCGAAGTGAATGGCGTGATGCGCTACCCGGCCAGCGACTTCGTCGAGCAGCAGGCCGGCCAGCGCGGCGGCACCTTGCGCGTGTCGGCTGCGGCTGACGCCGGCAGCTTCGATATCCATGCGTTGTCCAACGGCAACATGCAGTGGATGGGCCGCATTCTCTTCGACTGCCTGGTCTACCAGGCCGAGGATGGCACCCTGACGCCTTGGCTGGCCAAAAGCTGGGCGATCAGCGCTGACGGCCTGACCTACACCTTCCACCTGCGTGACGACGTCACCTTCAGCGACGGCGAGCGCTTCGACGCCGAAGCGGTGCGGGTCAACCTCGAACACATGCGCGACCCGAAGACCAAGTCGCCGCTGGCCGCTGCCTACATCGCACCCTACCTGCGCGGCAGGGTGGTCGATGCTTTCACCTTCGAGGCCACCTTGAGCGCGCCCTATGCGCCGTTTCTCGATGTACTCTCGCAAGCCTGGCTGGGGATGATCTCGCCGCGGCAGATCAAAGAGGCGCCCGCGACCATCGCCAACCAGCCGATCGGTACCGGGCCATTCGTGTTGACCGGCTGGGTGCGTGACCAGCGCGCCAGTTTCACCCGCCGCCCGGGCTACAACTGGGCGCCAGCGGCGATCAACCATCAAGGCGAGGCCTACCTCGACGGCATCGAGCTGAGCTACGTGCCCGAAGCGATGATCCGCTATACCTCGCTGGAAGCCGGCGACAACGACATGGCCCTGGACGCCCCGGCACAGAACGCAACGGCGATCCGCGCCAACCCGCAGCTGACCTTGCGCAACCGCATCCGCAAAGGTAACCCGGCGCGCAGCATCACCTTCAATGTCGAGCGCGTGCCGTTCGATGACGTGCGGGTGCGCCAGGCGGTGGCCAAGGCCATCGACCGCGACGGCCTGGCGTGGATCTCCGGTTTCGGCGAGTACCTGGCCAAGGGCGACTTTCTTGCCGTGAACACCCCCGGCTACGACCCGGTGGCGCGCGATGCGCTGGCCTTCGACCCCGCCGCAGCGGCGCGCCTGTTCGATGCCGCCGGCTGGAGCGGGCGTGATGCCGAGGGCTATCGCACGCGCAACGGCCAGCGCCTCGGGGCGACCTTGCTGACCTACGACAACCCGGCGTTCCCGGCCAATGTCTCGGTGGCGGCCCAGGCGGACCTGCGCAAGGTCGGCTTCGACCTGCGCATCGTGCTGCTGCCGATCAGCAAGGTCATGGAGCTGCGCTACCTCGGCAACTTCGATGCCCTGGGCGGCGGCTACTGGCACACCAACACCGCCGACGGCCTGTACATCCTTTATCACAGCCAGTCGATCCCCAGCGCGAGGATGATCGGCCAGAACGTTGGCCACTTCCGTGACGCCAGCCTCGACCAGTTGCTCGGCGAAGCCCGCCGCAGCACTGACCCCGCACAACGCCGCACGCTGTATCGCCAGGCCCAGCAACGCCTGGGTGAGACCGTGCCGGCGGTGCCCTCGGTGGAAAGCCAGATGCTGCTGGCCTACCGCAATGTGCTTGGCGGCGTGCTGTTCGACGGCTCGCACAACGTTCCGCTGTTCACCAGCGTGTGGCTGGACGCTCGAGCACAGCAAAAGGAGCAACCATGAACCTGCTACTGACCTTGTTGCGTCGCCTGCGCGACGGCGTGATCGTGTTGTGGGCGGCGGCGAGTCTGACCTTCCTCGGCATGCAGCACAGCGGTGGCGACACCGCCCTGGCCATTCTCGGTGGCCCGGACGCCATGCCGAGCGCAGCGATGCTGGCCCAGGTGCGCGCCGAATATGGCCTCGATCAGCCGCTGGGGGTGCAGTACGGCCATTACCTGCTGCGCCTGGCCCAAGGTGAGCTGGGCGAGTCGTACCGGCTGCGCATTCCGGTTGGCCAGGCGATTGCCGAGCAGGCCGGCGCGACGCTGGCCCTGGCCAGCAGTGCGGCCGTGTTGGCGGTGCTGCTGGCGCTGGCCTCGGCGCTGCTCACCGCCAACCGTGGGCGACGCCTGCGGGCGCTGGTATCGGGCATCGAACTGGTGCTGTCCTCGGCGCCCAACTTCGTGATCGGCACGGTGCTGCTGCTGGCTTTCGCCTTCTACTTCCATGTTTTGCCGCCGTCCGGTTCGAGCGGCTGGCGCTCGCTGCTGCTGCCCAGCCTGGCCCTGGCGCTGCCGATCGCGGCGGTTCTGGCCCAGGTGCTGCGCCAGTCGCTGGAGCAGGTGCTGGAGCAACCCTTCATTACCCAGGCCCGCGCCCGCGGCATGGGCGATACCGCGGTGCGCCTGCGCCATGCCTTGCGCCACGCCCTGGTGCCACTGGTGACCCTGGCCGGCTACGTGTTCGCCAGCCTGCTCGGCGGGGCCGTGGTGCTGGAACTGCTGTTTGGCCGGCAAGGCATCGGCCGCCTGATGCTCGACGCCACCGCCACCAAGGATGTGCCGCTGGTGCTCGGTGTGACCCTGCTGGCAGCGGCCATCTACGTGCTGGTCAACCTGCTGGTGGACCTGGCGACCCACGCCATCGACCCGCGCACCGCACGCCCCTGAATTCACGAGAAAGGAACCGTCATGAGTCAAACCCCGATTACCGATGCCGAACTGGATGAGCGCTTTGCGCCGTTGTACGCGCGCATCGCCGAAGGCGCGGTAGCCCGCGAGCAGCAGCGTACCTTGGCCCATGAACCGGTGGCCTGGCTGCGCGAAGCCGGTCTTGGCGCCCTGCGTGTGCCGCGCAGCCATGGCGGCCTTGGCGTGACCTTGGCGCAGCTGCTGCGCCAACTGGTGCGCCTGGGCCAGGCCGATTCCAACCTGCCGCAGATTTTTCGCGCCCACTTCGGCTTTGTCGAAGGGCGCCTGTCGTCCAATGATGCTGCGTCCCAGGACTACTGGTTCGCCCGCGTGGTCGCCGGTGAGCTGTGGGGCGCGGCCATGGCCGAGCGCACCGACAGCACCGGCAATACCGTGCAGCTCATTGAGGGCGAGGGCGGTTACCGACTGGAGGGTGAGAAGTACTATTGCACTGGCACCCTCTACGCCGACTGGGTCGCGGCCGTGGCCAACCACGGCGACGACTTCGTCAGCCTGGCGGTGCCGACCCGTGCGCAGGGCGTGGAGCGGGTCGATGACTGGGACGGCTTCGGCCAGCGCCTGACCGGCAGCGGTACCACGCGCTTCACCCAGGTGAAGGTGCAACCGCAGCATCTGCTGCGGCGTTTCGCCAAGGGCGAATTGCGCGCCGAATCGTACCTCACGGCGTTCTACCAGGCGGTGCACCTGGCAACGCTGGCGGGCATCAGCCGTGCGGTGCTGGCCGATGCCGTGGCCTTCGTCCAGGGCCGCACCCGCGCCTTTGGTGTGCCGGGGCAGTCACGGCCGGCCGCCGACCCGCTGGTGCAGGCGGTGATCGGCCGGCTGTCGAGCCTGGCGTTCGCCGCCGAGGCCCAAGTGACTGCCGTGGGCCAGAGCCTGCAAGCGGTGTTTGAAGCGGGGCAGCAAGGCGAGGTGCCTGAGCAGCTTTACACCGAGGCCGAAATCCAGGCGTTCCAGGCTCAGCAGATCGTCCTGCCGCAGGTGCTGCAAGCGTGCACCTTGCTGTTCGAGGTCGGCGGCGCCTCGGCCACCAGCAATGCCCGTCGCCTCGACCGCCACTGGCGCAACGCGCGCACCCTGGCCTCGCACAACCCGGCGATCTACCGCGAGCAGGCGCTGGGCGACTACTACCTCAACGGCATCAGCCCGGCCCAGGCCTGGCGCGCCCGCCATGCTGCCGCCAGCCAAGGGCAAGGCAGCGGCGACGAAGCCAGCGCGGTCTGAACAGGAGAACCCCCAATGACCACCAAACAGATGAGCCTGGGCATGAACATCCTGGGCTTTGGCTCGCACTCCGGCGCCTGGCGCCAGGGCGAGGCGGCGCTCGATGCCTATATCGACGTCAACTACTACCGCGACATCGCGCGCATTTCCGAGCGCGGTTGCCTGGACGCGATCTTCCTTGCCGATGGCCCGGCGTTGCCGCCGGATGTGTCCGCCCAACCCGGCGGGCGCCTGGAACCGACTGTGCTGCTCACCGCCGTGGCCGCCGCCACCGAGCGCATCGGCGTGATCGCCACCTGTTCCAGCACCTACAACGAGCCGTTCAACCTGGCCCGGCGCATCGCTTCGCTGGACCATATCAGCGGCGGCCGTGCAGCCTGGAACGTGGTCACCAATGCCGGTGACGCAGCGGCGCAGAACTTCGGCCTGGCGGGCGCGCCGCTGCATGTCGACCGTTATGGGCGTGCCGAGGAGTTCGTCGATGTGACCCTGAAACTGTGGGACAGCTGGGAAGATGACGCGGTCATCGGCGACCGCGCCGCCGGCCGCTTCGCCGACCCGCGCAAGGTTCATACCCTGGACTTCCAGGGCAAGCACTTTCAGGTCAAGGGCCCGCTGAACCTGCCGCGCTCGCCCCAAGGGCGGCCGGTGCTGGTGCAGGCCGGCTCCTCCGAAGGCGGCAAGGCACTGGGTTCACGCTATGCCGACGCAATCTTCACCACCCAGACCACCTTGGCCGACGGCCAGGCGTTCTACCAGGAGATGAAAGCCCGCGCCAAGGCCTGGGGGCGTGACCCGCAGCACCTGAAGATCATGCCGGGCCTGTCGACCGTGATCGGCAGTACCGAGGCCGAGGCCCATGCACGTTTTGACCAGCTCAATGCCTGGCATGGCGAGCATGGTCTGCTGCAGCAGGTGGCGGGGCGCATCGGCATCGATGCCAGCGAGCTGGACCCGGACGCGCCGTTGCCCTGGGAACGGATTGGCGCGGTGGCGGACTTCGAGCGGGGGTCCCATGGTTTTCTCGAAGCCCAGTTGAACCTGGCGCGCAGCGAGAACCTGACCATCCGCCAGCTGTCGCGGCGGATTCTGGTGGGGCATCGGTTGGCCGTCGGCACACCGGAGCAGGTCGCCGACACCCTGGCCGAGTGGTTCCTGGCGGGGGCGGGGGATGGCTTCAATATCATGCCCGACATGTTCCCGTCCGGTGCACGGGTGTTCGTCGAGGAGGTGGTGCCGTTGCTGCAAAAACGTGGGCTGTTCCGCACCGAATACACCGGCACCACCCTGCGCGAGCACCTGGGCTTGCCCAAGGCCCACAACCAGTTCGCTGCCTAGGGGCGCTTTGCGCACCAATCGCTGGCTTGCCGGCGATGGGTAGCAGAGCAGCCCCAGGACCTCAAACCCAAGACCCATTCATCAGGATGCACCCATGCGCTACCGCCCACTCGGCCACACCGACCTTAAGGTCAGCCTGCTCAGCCTCGGCACCATGACCTGGGGCCACCAGAACACCGAACAGGACGCCCACCAGCAACTGGACGCTGCCATCGCTGCCGGCATCAATTTCATCGACACCGCCGAGATGTACCCCACGCCCACCCGCGCCGAAACATGGACCACCACCGAGCGCTTCATCGGCAGCTGGATCAAAGCCCGCAGCAACCGCGACACGTTCATCCTCGCCAGCAAGATCGCCGGCCCGGCCCGTGACCCGGGTGGCCAGGCGCACATCCGCGATGGCCTGTCGCACCACGACCGCAAGAACATCGTCGCCGCCCTGGAAGGCAGCCTGCGCCGGCTGAACACCGACTACCTGGACCTCTACCAGCTGCATTGGCCCGACCGCAGCAGCAACTTCTTCGGCATCCGCGAATACCCCTACGTCGATGACCACCCGCAAACCGCCGCCATTGCAGAAACCCTTGCGGTGCTCGACGAGCAGGTCAAGGCCGGCAAGGTGCGCCATATCGGCGTGTCCAACGAAACCCCATGGGGGGTGGCGCAGTTTCTGCGGCACAGCGAAGACCAGGGCCTGGCGCGTATTGCCAGCATCCAGAACCCGTACAGCCTGCTCAACCGCCTGTTCGAGAACGGGCTGTCAGAGTTCAGCCACCGCGACGGCGTCAGCCTGCTGGCCTATTCGCCGCTGGCATTCGGGGCGTTGACCGGCAAGTACCTGAACGGGGCCAGGCCGCAGGGTTCGCGGTTGTCGTCGGTGTATCGCACGTTCAACCGCTATGGCAGTGACGAGGCCAACAGTGCCATTGGCAGCTATGTGCAGATTGCCCGGGAGCATGGGCTGACGCCGGCGCAGTTGGCCTTGGCCTTCGTGATCCGTCAGCCGTTCGTGGCCAGCGCGATCACCGGGCAGACCACCTTGCTGCAGTTGCAGGAGAACCTCGGTGCTTTGGAGGTGCAGCTCAGCGACGAAGTGCTGGCTGAGATCCAGGCCGTGCACCGCCGTATTCCCAACCCGGCGCCGTAGCCCGCATGGCAAGGGCTTCGCCCTTGTTCGCGGCTAAAGCCGCTCCTACAGGTTTTGTGCAGCCCCTGTAGGCGCGGCTTTAGCCGCGAAGAGGCCAGCACAGGCGATAAAGAAAGGACAGACATGAACGCGATTGCATTGACACCGACCACAGTGACCAGGCGGTGGCAGGTTCGCCCCGGCTTGACGCTGGCCTGGTCCATCCTGGCCCTGCTCCTGCTGGCCGTAGCCTTCCCTGATGGGCTCTCCCCAACCGACCCCTTGGCCGCCGATGCCCGCCTGGCCTACCTCCCGCCCAATACCCACTTCTGGCTGGGCACCGACGAAAACGGCCGCGACGTCCTTAGCCGGCTGATCCACGGCGCCCGCCCATCGCTCTCCATCGGCCTGGCCGCCACCTTGGTCGGCCTCGGTTTGGGCACTTCGCTTGGCCTGGTCGCTGGCCTGGCCCCGTCCTGGCTGGACAATCTGCTGATGCGCGCCGTCGATGTCCTGCTGGCCTTCCCCGACCTGCTGCTGGCGCTGGTCATCATCACCCTGTTCGGCCAGGGCACCAGCAACCTGATCCTCGCCGTCGGCATCGCCTCGGTCCCACGCTACGCCCGCCTGGTCCGCGCCCAGGCCCTGACCATCCGCCACGCCGGCTTCGTCGAAGCCGCCGTGACGCTGGGCCGCAAACGCTCGGCTGTGGTGCTGGCCCACGTACTGCCCAACGCCTTGCAACCTGTGCTGATCCTGGCCTGCATCGGCCTGGGCGGCGCCATCACCGCTGCCGCCGCGCTGAGCTTCCTCGGCTTCGGCGCACCACCGCCAGCGCCTGAATGGGGCGCGATGATGGCGGTGGCGCGCAACTTCATGGCCAATGCGCCCTGGCTGATGGCCTGGCCGGCATTGGCAATCACCCTGACTGTCATTTCCATCACCGTCATCGGCCGCGATTGGCTGCGCCGTAGCGAGGGCAGAACCCCATGAGCATCTTCGAAAAGCACCCGGCACCCTTGGTGGACATCCGCGGCCTGCGCGTGAGCTTCAACGGTGTGCCGGTGGTGCACGGCGTCGACCTGCAACTGCATGCCGGGCAATGCCTGGCGCTGGTGGGCGAATCGGGTTCGGGCAAGAGCGTCACGGCGCGTACCCTGGTCGGCCTCACCGGGCGTGGCGCTCAAGTGCAGGCACAGTGCCTGGCCTTTGCCGGGCAGGACTTGCGCCATCTCGGCGAAAACGCCTGGCAGCGTTTGCGCGGTGGGCGTATCGGCTTCGTCATGCAGGATGCGCTGGGCTCGCTCGATCCGCTGCGGCGCGTGGGTGCCGAGATCGAAGAACCCCTGCTGTTGCACACCGACCTGGCTGCCGAACAACGTCGCTTGCGGGTGCTCGAACTGCTGCGCCAGGTCGGCGTGCCGGCGCCCGAACTCCGTGCCCGGCAATACCCGTGGCAGTTGTCCGGCGGCCTGCGCCAGCGCGCGCTGATTGCCTCGGCCATCGCCTGCCAGCCGCGCCTGCTGATCGCCGACGAGCCCACCACCGCGCTTGATGCCACGGTTCAGGCGCAGATCCTTGACCTGCTGGAGCAATTGCGCGCGCGCGACAACAGCCTGCTGATGGTCAGCCATGACCTGGCGGTGGTTGCGCGCCTGGCCGATTGGGTGGCGGTGATGCGCCATGGCGTGGTGGTGGAGCAGGGCAGTGTCGAGCAGATCCTGCAGGACCCGCAGGACCCTTATACCCAACGCCTGCTGAGCGCAGCGCGGGCGGTGCACTTTCAGCGCCCGCTGGTGCCGGCGCTGGCGCTGGTGGAGGACACCGTGGACGAGCAACCCTTGGTGCTGGAAGCACGCGGCCTGAGCAAGGCGTTCGTCGGGCCGGACGGCAAGCCGCGTGAGGTGTTGAGCGATGTGTCCCTGCAGCTGCGCGCCGGGCAGACCCTTGGCGTGGTCGGCGAGTCTGGCTCTGGCAAGAGCACGCTGGGCCGCATCCTGCTGGGCCTGGAGCGACCGGAGCAGGGCAGTGTGCAGTTGGCCGGGCAGGACTGGCTGGCGCTTTCCGCCGCACAGCAGCGCCAGGCCCGGAAGGGGATTCAGGTGGTGTTCCAAGACCCGCTGGCCTCGTTCGACCCGCGTTATACCGTGTTGCGTGTGCTGGCCGAAGCGCTGGCCCAGGCCGGTGTACCGCGTGGTTTGCAGCGTACCGAGGCGGCTGCGTTGCTGGAGCGGGTGCAGTTACCGGTGGGGCTGCTCGACCGGCGCCCGCTGGAGTTGTCTGGCGGGCAACGCCAGCGCATCGCGATTGCCCGGGCGCTGGCCATGAAACCCAAGGTATTGGTGCTGGATGAGCCGGTTTCGGCGCTGGACGTGTCGGTGCAGGCGCGGATCCTGGCATTGCTGGCGGAGCTCAAGGCGGAGCTGAACCTGGCGTGCCTGTTCATTTCCCATGACCTTGGCGTGGTGGAGCAGGTGAGTGATCAGGTGCTGGTGATGCAAGGGGGCAGGGTGGTGGAACAAGGGTCGGTGGCGCAGGTGCTCGGGCAGCCACGTCATCCCTACACCCGAGCCTTGCTCGATGCGGTGCCGCATCTGCCGGCGGCGCGGCCTCGGTGGTTTGAACGGATTGCGGTATAAACCTGTGCGGGCCCATTTGCTCACTCCGGTCTGTAGGAGCGGGTTCATCCGCGATGAGGCCCGCCAGGAGTGAAGGCGCATCAGGGCCACCACGTGTGCGCCGGGAGGGTTGCTGCGCCTGTGAGAACGAGCGCCGCCCGCGCGGCGCATCGCGGATGAATCCGCGCCTACATTTGTTGCAACGTGCCGAACCTGTCAGGTCATGGTTGTCAGCCTTTGATGATCAGATCCAGATTGCATCCCAATGTGGATAGTCCCCGATTCTGCTTACCAGCCCTGCTCTGATGGGGTTGGCAACACTGTATCTCGCGGCCTTTACCACATCTTCTTCCCTGCGTAAGGCCCGGTCGTGATATCCGGCTTGCCAGACCGGGGCCGCAACGGTTCCTGCCTTACGCAATTCGTGGCTCGACCTTGCTTTGAAACGGCGCATCAGTGTGCTCAGGGTTATCGCTTTGAGTTCGATCAGCCAATGTATATGGTCAGGCATTACCACCCATGCCAGTGAGTGACAGCTGTTCTCCTGATCAGCAAGACGCAGGTGCCTGATTACGGTTCGAGCGCGTAGCAAATCCATGAACAGGGGGTGGCGGTTCTGCGTGACAGTTGTGAGCAGGTAGAGCCTGCCGGGCTCTGAACATCTGCCTCGGCGTAGCAGGCAACCTTTTTGTGGGGGCATGTTGGTCATCCATGAACGTGTGTTTTCCCTTTCAGCCTAGTTTGGTGGGAGGAGGTTCAGGTGCTGTATGGTTTGCAGATGTGTCGGTGATGTTCGG